>JABJBP010000124.1 GCA_018665815.1 Rhodospirillaceae bacterium | reverse complement strand
TGGAAGCACATCAAAGTCACCTACGTGCTCATGTGGATCGGATCGCTGGCGCTGGCTGGCGTGCCGTTCTTCGCCGGGTTCTATTCCAAAGACATCATTTTGGAAGCCGCCTACGGCGCGCACAGCGGTATCGGTATGTATGCGTTCTGGCTGGGTATATTGGCAGCCTTTCTAACCGCGTTCTATTCCTGGCGGCTGTTGTTCATGACCTTCCATGGTACGCCCAGAGCCGATGAGAAAACCATGGCCCATGTGCATGAAAGCCCGAAGGTGATGATCCTGCCGCTGTTCGTCCTAGCCGCTGGTGCGTGTTTCGCGGGGTATTTGGGATATGAGAATTTCGTCGGTCACAAGGCAGCTGAATTCTGGGGCAATTCCATTTTGATCCTCGATCATCACAAGGCCTTGGAAAATGCCCATCACGTGCCGCTCTGGGTGAAATTGGCGCCATTGGTTGTCGGTGCAGTTGGTATTGGACTGGCTTATATTCTTTACATCAAACGGACTGATTTGCCGGCGAAAATCGCCAACGCCTATCAAGGTGTCTATCAGTTCTTGTTGAACAAATGGTATTTCGACGAGCTTTACGATGCCGTGTTCGTGCGACCGTCATTCGTTCTCGGGCGCGGTTTATGGAAAGTTATCGACGGCTGGATCATTGACGGCCTTGGTCCCGATGGCATTTCCAATACGGTTCGAATTATGGCGCGGCGGATCGCCGCCTTACAGTCCGGGTATCTCTATCACTATGCCTTCGCCATGTTGATCGGCGTCGTGGTGATCGCGTCCTGGTATTTATTCACGCGGGTGGGGTAACGGCATTATGAGCGGACTTCCCATCCTTTCGCTGCTGACGTTCCTGCCACTGGTCGGGGCTGTCTTTATTCTCACAATCCGTGGTGACGACGACATCGTCGCCAGAAATACGCGGTTCGTCGCGTTTTGGACGACGGGCATCAACTTCCTTTTATCGCTGTATCTCTGGTTCAATTTTGATACCTCAACGGCGGATTTTCAATTCGTTGAAAAATTCGAATGGATGCCGATTTTAGGCCTGTCCTATCACATGGGCGTCGATGGCATTTCCATGCTGTTCGTGTTGTTGACGACCCTCCTCACGCCGATTTGCGTGCTCGCCAGCTGGCGGTCGATCCAGGACCGGGTAAAGGAATACATGATCTCGTTCCTGTTCATGGAAACCTTGATGGTTGGCATGTTCTGCGCCCTGGATTTGATGGTCTTCTACATTTTCTTCGAAGGCGTATTGATCCCCATGTTCATCATCATTGGTGTGTGGGGCGGCACCAGGCGTGTGTATTCAGCGTTCAAATTGTTCCTCTATACCTTGGCAGGTTCCGTCCTGATGTTGCTGGCCATGTTCGCCATGTACGTTGATGCCGGCACAACAGACATCACGTTGCTGATGAACCATTCTTTCCCGGCCGGCCTTCAAACTTGGTTGTGGCTGGCGTTCTTCGCCTCCTTTGCGGTCAAAGTCCCCATGTGGCCGGTCCACACTTGGTTGCCCGACGCCCACGTCGAGGCGCCGACGGCAGGTTCGGTGATCCTGGCTGGTGTATTGTTGAAATTCGGCGGCTATGGGTTCTTGAGATTTTCGCTGCCCATGTTCCCGCTGGCATCGCTGGAATTTACGCCCCTGGTTTACAGCCTGAGCGTCGTCGCGGTGATTTACACGTCCCTGGTCGCATTGGCCCAGGAGGACATGAAAAAGCTCATTGCATATTCATCCGTCGCCCACATGGGATTCGTCACCATCGGCACCTTCACCATGACGACCCAAGGAATTGAAGGCGCGATCTTCGTTATGCTTTCCCACGGTGTTGTCTCGGCCGCTCTGTTTTTGATTGTCGGCGTGGTCTACGACCGTATTCATTCACGCGAGATTGCCGTCTACGGAGGACTGGTTCACCGAATGCCGGCTTATGCGTTGGTGTTCATGTTCTTCATGCTGGCATCCGTCGGCTTACCAGGAACCGGTGGCTTCGTTGGTGAGTTTTTGGTTCTGCTAGGCGCATTTCAGGTCAACACGTGGGTCGCGGCGCTGGCGTCGTTGGGTGTCATTCTTGGCGCGGCCTACATGCTGTATCTTTATCGCCGTATCATCTTCGGTACGTTGACCAAGGACGCGCTGAAGAAAGTGCTGGATATGAGCCCACGTGAATGGATGGTGTTCGCACCTTTGATCATTTTGACGTTTTGGATGGGCATCTATCCCACACCGTTCCTCGATATCATGCATGTTTCCGTGCAAAACCTGATTGATCAGATGCAGACGGCACAAGCCGCCGCGGCAAAATTGATGATCGCCGGACAATGAGCCGGGTGAGAGAGATAAGTTGATGGCTAACGCCCAATTCCCAGATCTGATCCCAGCGATTCCTGAGCTGTTTTTAGCCGGGATCGCGATGGCGTTGTTGATGTTCGGCGTCTTTCAAAAGGGCGGCCGTGACGAGCAAAACGTCAACGTGTTCCGCGTCATTTCCTGGATGGCGGTGATCGGTCTGGTCTTAGCCTTGTTGCTGACAACGGCCCTGTCCGGTGGGCGGCTGGTGGCCTTTGGCAATATCTTTGTCTCTGACGGCTACGCAGTATTCTGTAAGGTCCTCGTTTTGACCGGCTCGGCCAGCACGCTGATCATTTCCAAGGGATATCTGGAACGCCAGGGATTAGCACGGTTTGAGTATCCTATCCTCGTCATCTTCGCGACTCTCGGCATGATGATGATGATTTCCGCCAACGATTTAATCTCGCTCTATCTTGGTTTGGAAATGCAAAGCCTGTCGCTGTATGTCATTGCCGCGTTCCAGCGCGATGACGGGCGCTCAACGGAAGCCGGATTGAAGTATTTCGTTCTTGGTGCGCTGGCGTCCGGCATGCTGCTGTACGGCTCGTCTCTGGTCTATGGTTTCGCCGGCACCACCAATTTCGACACGTTGGCGAAAATGTTCACCGACGCTGGTCCCGATGGTCCGGGAACGGGCATTATTTTCGGCATCGTGTTTATCCTGGCCGGCCTGGCTTTCAAGGTTTCCGCCGTGCCGTTCCATATGTGGACCCCCGACGTCTACGAGGGTGCACCGACACCGGTCACCGCATTCTTCGCGGTGGCGCCTAAAATTGCCGCGCTGGCATTGTTTATGCGGGTCATGGTTGGCCCCTTCGGCGATCTCTTGGCACAATGGCAGCAGATTGTGGTGTTTATCTCGGTCGCGTCGATGATCCTGGGCGCCTTCGCCGCGATCAATCAACGCAATATCAAACGCCTGATGGCCTATAGCTCGATTGGCCATGTCGGTTTTGCATTGGTCGGGCTTGCCGTCGGTAATGAAGCCGGTGTCCGCGCCGTGTTGATTTATCTGACGATCTATCTGTTCATGAACGTCGGCACTTTTGCCTGTATTTTGGCGATGCGTCGCGGCGGCCGAATGGTTGAAGGCATTGATGACCTTGCCGGTTTCGGCAAAACACACCCCATGGCGGCGCTGGCGTTGACCATATTCATGTTTTCAATGGCTGGCATTCCGCCGCTCGCGGGCTTCTTCGGAAAACTCTATGTGTTTTTGGCGGCCATCGAAGCACAATTGTACGGCCTTGCTATCATCGGCGTACTGACCAGTGTAGTTGGATCGTTTTATTATCTCAGAATTATCCGGATCATGTATTTCGACGATGTCGAGGACCCGCTCGATAAACCAGTGGACCGAGACATCGGCATCATCGTCACCGTGACAGCATTGGTTATGGTATTATTTTTCGCCTATCCAGCGCCGGTCATCGCCAACGCGGCGGCGGCGGCGGCTTCTCTATTTGCCGGCTGACCGTCCGCCACAATGGCATCACCGCGCCTGCCATCCGTATACAATTTAGTTACTTTTGAAGCTATTGGTTCAACCAACGATGAAGCGCGCGCGCTAGCCCGCCAAGGCGAAGAGATCGCACCAGATGGCACTCTGGTATGGGCGCTTGAGCAAACCGCCGGACGCGGACGCCGGGGCCGGGAGTGGCACAGTCCAAAGGGCAATCTCTATATTTCCCTGATCCTGCGTCCTGAAGTGCCTACGAAAGACGCTGCGCAGCTCAGTTTCGTCGCCGCATTGGGGCTCTATGATGCGCTGGGGACATTGAGCGACCCCGGGCATCAAATCCATCTCAAATGGCCAAACGATATCCTGCTTCAGGATCAAAAAGTCGCCGGATTGTTGCTTGAGACGGAAAGCAGCGGTGAGGACCATGCCGATTGGGTCATTGTTGGATTGGGACTGAACGTCGCATCCTTTCCCAAAGATATGCCATTTCCGGCGACCTCACTACGCGCTGAAAATTGGGCGGTTTCGGTCGAAGATACCTTGCAGGCTTTTTCCCGGAGTTTTTTGGGCTGGGCCAATCGCTGGGTCAATGATGGGTTCGCGCCAATCCGGCAAACTTGGTTAATGCGCGCCAAGGGCTTAAATAAGCCCATTGAGGTACGGCTTGAAAACGAAACCTTAAAAGGCACATTCATCGATTTGGATGAAGACGGCGCGTTGCTTTTGGATCAAGATGGCAAAATGCGCCGCATCGCCGCCGGCGACGTGTACTTTAGCGAAGGATGATTGGAGCACGCCATGTTGCTCGCCATTGATTCTGGAAACACCAATATCGTTTTCGCTGTTTTCGACGGCGATGGGAACGTGCGCGGAGAATGGCGCTCGTCCACCGACGGCAACAAGACTGCCGACGAGTTCGGAATTTGGCTTGAACAATTACTACAGATGAAAGGCTTGGAAAGAGCCGAAATTTCATCAGCAATCATTTCCACCGTGGTGCCGGCAACGCTATTTGCCTTGAAAACCCTTTGCCGAAACTATTTTGATTGCGAACCGCTTGTCGTCGGTGAGCCGAATGTCGATCTGGGCATCGGTGTCTTGGTTGATCGCCCCGACGATGTCGGCGCTGATCGGCTGGTCAATGCCGTAGCCGCACATGAAACCTACGGCGGGCCAATAATCGTTGTCGATTTCGGTACAGCCACGACCTTTGATGTTATCGGCGATGACGGCAGTTATATCGGCGGTGTAATCGCGCCGGGCGTTAACTTGTCGTCCGAAGCCCTGCATATGGCGGCTGCCAAGTTGCCGCGAGTCGCCGTAGAACGACCCATGAGTGTGATCGGCAAAGCGACCGTACCAGCCATGCAATCGGGACTATACTGGGGATACGTGAGCCTGATCGAAGGCATCGTTGCACGCATCCGAGGCGAATATGGCCGTGACATGCCGGTCATTGCAACCGGTGGATTGGCACCGCTGTTTACCGAGGCGACAAAAGTTATTCAAACCGCCGACCCTGATTTGATCCTGCGCGGTCTTTTGGCCATACATCGCCGGAATGCCAAATGAGCAAAGTATCAAACGACGAATTTTTATTCGTTCCGTTGGGCGGCGCCGGCGAGATTGGCATGAACCTCAATCTTTACGGCTATGGCCCGCCCGGTGACGAAACCTGGTTGATGATTGATCTTGGCGTCACGTTCAATGACGGTGCACTGCCCGGCGTTGACGTGATCATGCCGGACCCGTCGTTTATCGAGGAGCGCAAGGACAACTTGGCCGCTCTTGTTCTCACCCATGCCCACGAAGACCATGTCGGCGCCGTGCAATATTTGTGGCCGCGTTTGCGCTGCCCCATTTATGCGACGCCGTTCACGATATCTGTGCTGAAACGAAAGCTAGGCGAAACCGATTTCGGTGATCAGGTTGAAATCATTGAGGTGCCGCTGGGTGGCACGTTTTCCATCGGCCCGTTCGATTTGGAACTGATCACGCTGACCCATTCCATCCCCGAGCCTAACGCCATCGCGCTGACGACGCCGTTGGGCACGGTACTTCATACCGGAGATTGGAAGTTCGACCCCGACCCTGTAATCGGCGACGCAGCGGACGAAGACGCCTTGCGGCGGGTAGGGGAGCAAGGCGCCCTGGCCGTGGTCTGTGATTCCACCAATGTCTTTACGCCAGGCGAATCGGGTTCGGAAGCGGACATTCTTGAGAATTTGACGAAAATTATCGCCGATGCTGAAGGACGGGTCGCCGTCGCCTGCTTCGCCACCAATGTCGCGCGACTTGAAACCATTTCTGCGGCGGCGCGCGCCAACGGCCGCGATGTCGTGCTGGCCGGACGATCGCTGAAGCGGATTGTCGAGGCGTCTCGGGAAAATGGCTATCTGGCGGATGTGCCGGCTTTTCTTGACGAAGAAGACGCCGGATTCTTGCCCAATGATAAAACCCTAATCATCTGCACCGGCAGCCAAGGTGAGCCACGCGCCGCCCTGGCGCGAATTGCTGCCAACGATCATCCACGTATAACGCTGGGTGAGGGCGATAGTGTGATCTTTTCATCGCGGGTCATTCCCGGCAACGAACAGGTCATTGGTGACATGCAAGCCAAGCTGGCGAAGCGCGGCATCAAAATTATTACGCCCCGTGATGCCATGATTCACGTTTCTGGCCATCCGGCCCGCGATGAACTGGCGCGAATGTATCAACACGTCCGGCCGCAGATCGCAATCCCCGTGCACGGAGAGTACCGCCATCTGGTCGAACACGCCGCCCTTGCCCGCGAGTGTCAAGTTGCCGAAGCCTTGATTACAGAGAACGGCGCCGTCGCACGCCTTGCCCCCGGGCCCGCCGGGGTCATTGATCATGTCCCGTCGGGCCGGCTGGTGGTCGAAGGCAATCGGTTGATCCCCGTCGGCAGCGAGGTCATTAAAAGCCGCATTCGGACCATGTGGCATGGGTTTGCCGTGGTCACCGCCGTCCTGGACGCCAACGGTTTGGCCGAAGGGCCACAGATTTCCACATCTGGATTGCTCGACGATGAAGATGACCCGTTGCTGGACAGGGTTCGACTTGCGGTCCGGCATGCGATCGATAATATGGCGCCGGATAAGAATGGATCGGACGACGATAAAACCTCCGAAGCAGTGCGTATCGCAGCGCGCCGGGCGTTCCGTGAAATTCTCGACAAACGGCCGATCACGCGGGTTCACCTTGTCCGCATCGGCTAAAGACGCAGGAGACCAAAGATGATTGGCCGTCTCAACCATGTTGCCATCGCCGTCCCCGACCTGGACGCCGCCATTAGAACTTACAAAAATGTTCTCGGCGGCACCGTCTCCGACAAGATGGATGAACCCGATCACGGCGTCACCGTTGTCTTTGTTGAACTGCCGAACACTAAGATTGAGTTACTCCATCCGCTCGGAGACAAATCACCGATTCAGGCATTTTTGGACAAGAACCCGTCCGGTGGCATGCATCATGTCTGTTATGAGGTCGATGACATTATGGTGGCTCGGGATCGAATGGTCGATGAAGGAGCCAGGGTTTTAGGCGATGGAGAGCCGAGAATCGGCGCCCATGGCAAGCCTGTCCTGTTCCTGCATCCGAAAGATTTCTGCGGCACGCTCGTCGAGCTGGAACAGGCCTAGGGGGCCCCGGCGGTGTCCCTGACAACAGGATTTGCAGTCTATTTAGTCATCTGGTGGCTGACATTGTTCATGGTGCTGCCGTTCGGCATTACCAGAGTTGATCCTGAAGAGTTGTTGCCGGGCGAAGACCCTGGCGCGCCGGCAAAACCACGACTGGCGTTCAAATTTGCGGTCACGACCGGTGTGTCATCCGTACTGTTCGGTATTTTTTATCTAGTATTTGAATCCGGCGTGATCTCTTTTCGTGTCTAGCCATCACAATTCAGAGCAACTGACCACATGAGCAGTTATTGCGAGTCCGCGCCCGGTCATGAATTTCATGGACCCTACCACGATACGGAATACGGATTCCCGACAACCGATGAAACCGTCTTGTTCGAACGCCTAGCGATGGAAATCATGCAGGCCGGGTTGTCATGGATTCTGATTCTTAAAAAACGCGACGGTATGAACAAGGCGTTTGCCGGATTTGACGTCGATAGTGTGGCGGCGTTCGATGATACGGATGTCGCACGTTTGTTGGCCGATGAAGGCATTATCCGCAATCGCCTAAAAATCAACGCGATCATCGCCAACGCACAGTGCATCCAAGCCATGCGGGAAAGTCACGGCGGTCTGGCAGCATGGGTCGCGGCCCATCACCCCTTGGGGAAAGCCGACTGGGTGAAGTTATTCAAAAAGACCTTCAAGTTCACGGGCGGCGAGATCACTGGAGAATTTCTCATGAGTATTGGATATCTCCCCGGGGCTCACCATGAGAAATGTCCGGTTTATAAGAAGTTGAAAAAGCTTACGCCTTCTTGGATGTCGGCAGACCCAGGGATTTACGCTTAATCTGCAGCTTCGCTGACGGTATCGGTCAATGACGGCGCCGCATCACGTAACTCCCGATCCAACCGGACGCCCGCGTGCACTCTGGGTGGCGCCAGAGGTGCTAAGAGGCTGTAAATCACCGGGATCATCACCAATGTAAATACGGTGGCAATGCCCAAGCCACCGAACACAACCCAGCCAATGGCGCTGCGCGCTTCAACACCGGGCCCGCCCCCGAGGATCAACGGCAGCGCGCCTAAAACCGTCGACAGCATGGTCATCATCACAGGACGAAAGCGGGTCATCGCGGCTTCGCGGATGGCGTCATGAACGGAACGGCCTCGATCACGGAGTTGATCGGCGAACTCAACCACGAGAATGCCGTTTTTTGCCATCAGGCCGACCAACATCACCAAGCCAATTTGGCTGTAGATGTTAATCGTCGAGCCGGTGATTTTCAGCGCGAATATCGCAGCCGCCAATCCAAAAGGAACAGTCAAGATGATTACCAATGCACTGAGAACACTTTCGAACTGCGCCGCCAACACCAGCAGCACGACAAGGATGGCGATACCAAACGTAATCGCAACTTCGTAGGATGTGTCCTGTAGGGTCGCGGCTTCATTGATGAACCTAAGCCCAATACCAGGGGGCAGAACTTCCTTGGCCAAGGCCTCAATATCGTTCATTGCGGTTTGCAGGGCGTAGCCGTCAGACAGAGGCGCGTCGATCTCAATGGCACGCCGCTGCGCAGTGCGGTCCAATTCCGCCGCGATCCCAATCTCTTCCAATGTGACGAAAGCCGACAGCGGCACAAGTTTGCCTTCGGCACCGGCGACGAACAAATTATAAAGATCGCGCGGGTCGTTAATCGCGCCAGCCGCTGATTCCAGTATTACCGGCACGGATCGATCATCGACGTTCAATTCAGCAACTTCAAAACCGTCAACCATGGCCCGCAGCGTTGAAACGATACCTTCCACCTCAACGCCGAGGTCCTCGGCGCGGCGCCGGTCAACATTGACGGTTAGTTGCGGCTGGGTCTGCTGGTATTCAATTTCAGGGTCCTCAAACTGCGGCAGGCGCTCATGCATGGCCGCGAGAAATTTATCCGCCGCCGCCGCAATATCGCGATAATTGGCGCCGATCAGCGTAAATTCCAGACTGCCGCCCGCGCGTCGTAAATTCAGGCTATTCGGCGTGCGAATACGCGCAGTCGCGCCGGGGATAGCCTTCAGCGGCTTCCTCAGCGAATTGGCAATCTCCAGTTGGCTTCTGCTGCGCGCCGACCACGGCGTCAGCGGCGCGATGATATAGACCCGGTTCAAATCCCATCGGCCGACGATGGAATAGATATTGGTGATTTCGCCACGCGCCTTCAGTGGCTCAAGCAAAGCTTCAGCCTTTGCCGATTGGCGATCCATGTAATCCAGACCAACACCATCGGGGCCTTGCATCATCACAATGATCGCGCCCCGGTCCTCTTTCGGCAGCAGTTCCCGGTCGATGGTCGGAAACAGCACGGCGGCGACCCCCGCAATCATCAGCGTCCCGCCAATGATCAAGAACCGCGATGTCAGGGTGAATTCAAGAAGGCGCTTATACATGCCGGTGATAGTTGCCCCCATCGTCAGACAAGCCCCACCCGCACTCGAACCTGAAGGCGGCGTCACAGCCGGCAATCTTGACGCCAGCATCGGACAGAGCGAAAGCGCCACGAAGGACGATATGGCCACGGCGACGGCCAGGACGATACCGAACTCCGTAAATAGTTTCCCCGCCGTGCTGGGCAAAAAAGCAATGGGCAAGAATACCGACACCAATGTCGCCGTCGTCGCCAGCACCGCAAAAAACACCTGACGGGTACCAATGACCGCAGCCGCATAGGGCGGCACGCCTTGCAGGCGATGACATTGAATATTTTCGACGACGACAATGGCATCATCGACGATCATGCCAGTGGCCAGGACCAAGGCCAGCAGCGTCAGGATATTTATGGAAAATCCCAATAACCAGATGGCACCAATGGTGCCGATCAAAGCAATGGGTATGGCAACGGTAGGAATGAGTGTCGGGCGCAGACTCCCCATAAAGATAAATATCACCGCAACGACGATCGCCGCTGCTATCGAAAGACTGACAATGACCTCACGGACCGAGCCTCGGATAAAATGCGCATCATCGGAAATTTTGATCAAATCGATATTTTCAAGACGCTTGTTGATTTGAACGATGGCCTTATCGACGGCGTCAGAAATGGCAATGGTGTTCGACTGGGCCCGA
>JABJBP010000123.1 GCA_018665815.1 Rhodospirillaceae bacterium | reverse complement strand
CTCCCCGCACTACCGGAAGGCTTGGCTGATCACGAAACTTACAGAACTCGTCATGCTGAATTGAGGATTGAAAAGGTCTGGTTTGGGGCAACTTGAGAAGTTTGAAGCGGTTCCGATTGAGGTCGGGTGTTCACCGGGAAGCCGTCGCGATGCGACCACGCCTCGGCGGCGAAGACTGTATGCTTTGCGTTGCGAAATAGACGGTTTGAACGCCTAAATGTGAGAAAGTAACTCGCTCATTCTGCGAGAATGACTGTTTCCACGGGCAAATGACTCACTCATTCTGAAATCCCACAGTGGGGGCCCCCAGGGGGACATAGGTGGGACACGGAGGGACAGGGGGGCTCAACTACGACTATCCATTCTAGGCCTTCTGAAATTGCTGGAAAATGTGCGTTGCGGCCATGAGGTCCAGGTGGCCGCCGCCGCCGTTCTTGAAAATCGTTATCGCCGCCGCGTCTGATCTTCCGGGATGCGTACCCGCGCACAGATCGAACAGATCGGCGCGGATATCTTTTCTCGATATGGCGCCGCTTTGCAGGGGCAGGATAAGCTCGCCAATTTCATCAATGGTGGTGCCCCGGCAATCGACGAAAATCTCACCCCTACGCATGGCCTCGTCATCCGCTTCGCGCATCGTCGGCGTAAAGGCGCCGACCAAATCAAGATGCATCCCCGGCTGCAGCCATTCGCCCTGAATGATCGGCGCCGACGCCATGGTTGCCGCGACAACAATGTCAGCGCCGGCAACGGCATCTTCCAAGTTTTCGGCCACAACGCATTCGAAGCTTTCACCTTGCAGCCGCACGGCGAGCGCATGGGCCTTATCAACGGATCTGTTCCAGATGCGAACAGTGCGGATGCCCGGGCGAACCGACACATGCGCCCTGATCAGGGGCTCGGCCATATTGCCGGCGCCGAGCATGGACAAGGTCTCGGCCCCTTTGCGCGACAGTAGGTGGGATCCGAGCGCCGAATCACACGCTGTCTTCCAGCGGGTCAGCGACGCGCCGTCGATGATCGCGTTGGGCGTCCCGGTCACACCGTCAAACAGGATAAACACCGCCTGAATACTGGGAAGCGGTTGGTCTTGTGTGATGTTATCCGGAAAGACCGTCACGCACTTGATGCCGAGCCACTTGTTGTTATCCCAAGCGGCCCTATTCAGAAATGCATTCTGCGTGCCATTGTCGTTCTCGCATTCCAACAATAGATCATCGAGGAGGGGCATGGGATCTTGATGGCATGTCTCGAAATGATCCACCAATGCCCCATAGCTCAGCAATTCATCCACGGCCTTTTCATCGAGCATGATCATGGCAAATCCTTACTTTCCATGTCGTTTAATGGCTTCTTGCTGGCTTTGATCCACTGGGACGCCTTCCTTACATTCTCCAAACCTAGTGAAAAAAACACCTGCTGAGAATGAATTTCGGGGATCGCTCATTGTTACACTTGCGATTGTAAACATTCTGCCGTGTACCGAAAAACCTAGCATTGAAAGCCCGTGCCGGGCATCTATGAAGCGGGACGAGGAGAATTAGGCATGGGAAATTTAGTTGAGAAGGCCTTCGAGGCCCTCAAAACGCTGCCGGAGGTTGATCGCGAACGGATCGCCTGGGAGATCATTCAGCGGGTTGAGGACAAGACGGAATGGGACCGGATTATCGCCTTGCCGGACTCCCAAAACTGGCTGGCTGAGAGCGCCAAAAAGGCATTGAAGGCGTATGCCAAAAACCGCAAAAAACTGTCGATGACCTTGATAGCCATTGACCAAGACCAGCCGCCTCGCGAAGAAGCCTACTGGCATCATTTCGATGACCTGCCGGCTGAAGTTCGTGAACTGGCCGAGGAAAATTTCCACCTTTGGAAAGAAAAAACCCCGCAATCCGGGCCTGCGCTTCAAGCAGATTCACGACACCATGCCGGTATTTTCGTTCCGTGTCGGCATGCGCCACCGGACCGTTGACATTGAGACGGATGACGCCAAGATTGTCTGGTTTTGGGTCCGTTCCTTTGAAGCTTTCAAGGCACAGATAGGCGGAAGAGATTAGTCTCGGCATTAGCGGCAGTGCAATCGTGCGTTACGCAAAGCGCTCATCCGGTCTGATTTATTGAGGCGACCTCGCCGGCGACGTCCCGAAATGCCGCGACCGCGGGTAGCGGGTCATCATCGCGCCAGGCCAATCCAAACTCAATTTGCAAAATTTTCGACGGGTCCTTAAGCGGCCGGAAGATCACGTTCGGGGGCTGGAAGCGGCACACTGAACGGGCCACCAACGCGACACCCATGCCGGCGCCGACCAAAGAGACCATGGTGTGCAAGTGCTCCACCTCTTCGATGATGTTGGCGGTGAACCCAGCTTCCAGGAAGGCATGAGATACACGGGCATAATATCCCGAGCCCCAACGCGGCGGAATGAAGACGAAGGGCTCACCCCGCAATTGCTTGAGGTCCATCTGCTTGGCGCCCGCCAACGGGTGATCATCGGGCAGGGCGACGAATAGTGGCTCTTTAAAGACAGTTTCGTGGGCGATGCCCTTTCGATCCACCGTCGGCGCCAGAAGCATGCCGATATCGATGCGCTTTTGTTCGAGGGCTGCGGGCTGTTCCGGTGTGGTGAGTTCGACCAGCCGGACATTGATGTCGGGATGTTGGCTGCGATAGCGGCGCAGCACGCGGGGCAGAAATTCATAGGTCGCCGTTGGGAAGAACCCGACGGTGATTTGGCCGCTCATACCCTCGGCCACAGACCGCGCGGTGTTCACCGCGTCATCCAACTGCGAAAGTATGAGCCGCGCGCGCTCTAAAAACACTTCTCCGACCTTGGTCAATTCAACCTGGCGCCGGGAGCGGATAAATAGCGGTGCGCCGATATCGTCTTCTAAATGCTTGATGGAATCGCTTAGTGGCGGCTGGGAAACGTTCAGTTTGGCCGCGGCACGCCGGAAGTTTCTTTCCTCGGCAACGGCGACAAACCGCTGAAGTTGTCGAATGTCGGGCATGGGGAGCTCCTGTCATGGATAGGCCGGATAGCATCAAAATTAAATTGATAGGTAAATCATATCATATTTTAATAAAATACGTATTGGACCTATCAGCTTGATCAAGGTCAAGTGGGTGCTGAGCTTTGAATGGGTCTAAAAATGACGATGGGCATGAGCCTCACACAGCAGTTGGCGAAATTTACCGCCACGACGGATTTTGACGATCTGCCGGACGACGTCATTGCCGCGACCGAACGCCGGGTCCTGGACACCATGGGTGTCGCTTGGGCAGGATCGACGGCGCCCGGCTGCGAAGCCGCATGCCAGACAATACTTGATGAGCAGGCGGCGGGCGTCAGTACCCTTTGGGCCAGTGGCGAGATGACCTCAAGTCGAGGTGCGGCTTTCGTCAACGGCATGCACGCGGCGGCGTTGGATTTTGACACGGTCTATGAGCGTGGTTCCGTTCACCCCGATATCGTCACCGTGCCGGCGGCTTGGGCCATCGCCGAACAGACCGGCGCCAGCGGGCAGGCGTTTCTCACCGCCGTTGCGCTTGGGAACGAAATTGCCTGCCGATTGGGTGCGGCTAATCTCCACAACAAAGGCTGGTTCTACACGGCGGCGCATGGCGTGTTCGGCGCCGCGGCTGCCGCCGCGAAGTTGTTGGATCTTGATGCCGAGGGCATCTCCAACGCGTTGGGGCTGGCATTGAGCCGAGCCGGAGGTTCCCAACAGGCTTTGGTGGAGAAAAGCCTGGCGAAGCGAGCGCAATCGGGTTTCGCCGCCGAGGCCGGGGTTTTCGCAGCCCAATTGGCCGCCCGGTGCTTCAGTGGGCCACGTGAAGCGATCGAGGGAAAGTTCGGCTACTTCGCGCTTTATGGGGAGGGCGATGCCGAGGTTCTGATCCAGGGCTTGGGGCGTGATTTTGAACAGATGAGCACGGCCATTAAGAAATACCCCAGCTGCACCGCCAATCATGTGCCCATTGATCTGCTGATCGGCCTCGCCGTTGAAAATAATCTCGAGGCCGCCGATGTCGATGAGGTCGGCATTCAGTTGTCGCCGTTTGCCTATGGGTTGGTAGGCGGAGCTTTTGACCCGTCCGCGAACCCTCAGGTCGCCGCCCAGTTTTCCATACAGTATTCGGCGGCAAGTGCCATCATGCGTCGTCGGTTGGGGATTGCGGACATTCAAGACAACGCGGTACTCGATCCCGATATTGCGCAGTTCATCGCTAAGGTTTCGGTCGACATTGACGATGCCAACAGTGGGAAGTTCGCACCGGCCACGGTCCGCGTGCGGACATCCGACGGCGAAATTTTGGAACGATCTCTTGAGCACGTTCCAGGCACACCTTCAAATCCACTCACCGACGCAGAGGTCGCGGCAAAGTTCAGAGACTGCGCAGCTTTTGGTCTAAAACCTCTTTCCGACGTTGACGCAGATACCTTGGCCGCGACGCTCGGCGGCGTGAGTGGGCGGGAAAATTTAGGCGGCATTTTTACTAGGGTTCACGATCAATAGGTCACGATTGATATGAGTAGAGAGAGAATACGATGATGAAAATTGAAAACTTTGACAGCCCCATTGGTGCATTGGTCACCGGCGTGGATCTTTCGGATGATCTGGACCCTGACAGCTTCGAGACGTTGCAGGACGCCTGGAACGAACGCTCGGTTCTGGTCTATCGCGACCAGACGTTGAGCCCGGCAGAGTTGGTCAATTTCAGCGGTCGGTTCGGCGAGCATGAAATCCACGTGCTCAATCAATATCTGCACCCCGATCAGCCGGAAATTCTTGTCGTCTCGAATGTAAAAAAAGATGGTGAACATATCGGTGTTTATGACGCCGGGCGGTATTGGCACACGGATTTGTCCTATCTGGCGAAGCCCAGCCGGGGGTCGGTGCTGTATGCCATTGAAATACCCGAAGAAAACGGCAAGCCCTTGGGCGATACAATCTGGGCCAGTACGGCGGCGGCTTTCGAGGGGCTGAATCCGGGGCTGCAAGAACGTCTTGATGGCCGCACGGCGATGTTTGATTTCGCCAAACGCTACCGCAAGCTGGTGGCGGACGGAGATCAGAACGCAGTATTGACGGATGAGCAGAAGGCGAAGACCCCGCCCGTCGAGCACCCCGTTGTTCGAACCCACCCGGTGACCGGGCGCAAATGCCTCAACGTCAACGAAGGGCACACGGTGAATATCAACGGCATGGATGACGATGAGAGTTTGTCCCTGCTGGAAGATCTATGGGCGCATATTGTTAAGCCCGATTTCACGTACCGCCATAAATGGCGGCCCGGCGATGTGGTCATGTGGGACAATGTGCCGACCCAACATCTGGCGATTTGTGATTACGCGCTGCCGCAACGCCGGCTTCTCCACCGCACGACGTTGACGGGTACACGGCCCTACTAAGGCAGAAAATTGACAAAGGAGACGATGAAATGACCGCTGTAGCCGCCGCCAAAATTTTTGACATAATCACGGTTCGCCCGGCCGCCGGCGCCATCGGCGCGGAGATTTCCGGCGTTGATTTATCGGCGCCCATGGATGACGCCCTGTTCGCGGAAATTCGCCAGGCGTTCTTGGATCACGTCGTGGTGTTTTTTCGGGGCCAGATCATCAGTCCCGCTGATCATGTCGCCTTCACCGAACGCTTCGGCGCGTTAGAACCTCACCCCCTGGGGTCGAGGCGCGGGCTCGATGATCATCCCGAAGTGATGGTCTTGGAAAACCGGCCTGGGAAATTGGGGCCGCGCAATGATTTTTGGCATTCCGATATTTCCTTTGCCGAACGTCCGCCGGCGCTTTCCATGCTGTATGCCATCGATGTGACGGAAGGCCCGGCCGATACGATGTTTTGTAATATGTATGCGGCGTATGAGAGTTTGTCGGAGACGCTGCGCGGCGTGTTGGATGGCCTGGATGCCATCCATGATGCTGATATTTTGGTCAACGAAGTGCCGTCGCGCGTTGCGGCGACGGAGGTGCCGCCGGGGATTGCCCATCCCGTCGTGCGCACGCATCCGGAAAGTGGCCGCAAGGCGCTTTACGTGAACCCATACTTTACCCGTCGCTTCAATGGAATGACGGTCGAGGAAAGCCTACCGCTTTTGGAATATCTCTATAAACACGCCACGAGGCACGAAAACATTTACCGTCATTCGTGGCGCGTCGGCGACGTGTTGATGTGGGACAACCGCTGCGCCATGCATTACGCGGTCAGGGATTACGACGAAAACCTCGTGCGCTTCCTGCATCGGACGACGGCGGCGGGTGATCGGCCGGTATAGGTGACGACCAATCTCACTGAGATGGCCGTGGCTTCCAGAGCGTGATAGTTTTCCGGGGTAATCGCTTCGTCTAAACCGGAGGTGCTTGACGGGTGCTTGAATCCCTCGATGCCCTTGTCGGGTCTCTCAGCGGATATTCAGTGGCGTATGCGGTCGGCACGGTCTTGCTGGCGGCGTTTATCCGTGGGTTCTTGGGCTTCGGCGCATCATTGCTCATCGTCATGATGCTGAGCGCTGTTCTGGGGCCGATTGTCGCGGTGCCGGTGGCCACCCTAACGGGGATACCTGCGACATTCCAGTTGCTGCCGACTGCCGTGCGATTGGCTGATAGATCAATTGTTTGGCCCTTTGGATTGGCGACGTTCATTGCCGCGCCCGTGGGGGCTTATGTTTTGGTTTCCCTTGATCCGGCGCTGATGAAAATCAGTATTTCGATATTTATTCTGCTGATGGTTTTGATGATACATCGCGGTTGGCGGATCGCCCAGCAACCGGGCTCGGGCATGTTATTAGTCGCCGGCGCCATATCCGGTCTTGTCCAAGGCTCAGCCGGCGTCGGTGGGCCGCCGGCTGTTGCGGTCGCCTTGTCGTGCCCAGGCACGTCGGCGCGTCAGCGCGCCAATGTAATCGGCGCCGTTGCCGCCCTGTCGCTTTGTGGGGTTCCGGCGTATTGGCTGCATGACCTCTATACCTGGGAAGTTGTGATTATCAGCGTGGTGTTGGCGCCGCTGTATGTCGGTGCGATTTGGGCAGGGGCGCGGTATTTCACGGACAGCGGCCATCGGCATTACCGCCTTGCGGCTTTGCTGACCTTGGCGATCATTGGTGTGATCACACTGGGGCTAGCGGTTCGCGATTACTTGGCCGGGTGATGGCGCGGGTCGTCCTTTTGCGCGTCGCCTAAGATCGCATCACCAAGCGCCAGAAGTCCGAGCGCCTGGGCGCAGGCTCTCCATGCGGCGCGGGCTGGGCCCAGGCGGCAGGTTGTGATCAAGGGGATTTGCCGATCCTCGTCATGGTGCGTCAAGTGAACAGCGTAGCTGGTTTTACCGCTCTCGGTTTGGCTGCCTACGCGTTTAGACAAATTCACGCCGGCATAATTCACGAGGGGTTCTTCCCACGAGGTGTGGGTGTCGTCGTCGCGCGATTAAAACGTCACCATATCTTTGCCGATGACATATTCCTGAAAGTGGCGCCGGTTCCAGGCCGCCAATGCCAGCCAGACAAGCGGCGCCAGACCCAGTGCCGGCAGGATCATTGTCCAATCCTGCGTCAGCACCGAAAGCAAGATCATGAAGCCGATGCACCAGGCCATCAGCCGCGCCGCGCCGGAGGCTTGGGTTGTACGCACGACAATGGGCAGTTTCGAAAAACTCGCACCAGGCCCAATTTTCATCGTGGTCTCTTTGGTGCTAAGCTGTGGCGCTCGGCCGCGCGGATACGTCGGCGTACCAGCGCTGTAGATTGACCGCGTCCTCGCTCATGCGGACCTTCGCTGCCTTGGCGAAATCGATGGCGACCAGGGCGCAAATATCGGCAATGGAGTAATCAACGCCGGCAATATAGGGGCTGTCGCCTAGGCGCTCATCAAGCATCTCGAAGAACCATCCGATACGTTGCTTGCCGCGTTCCGCGAGCGCCGGGATTTGTTCAAAATTCGTCGGTCCGGTGACCGCACGACCTTTGAAAAACTCAATCGAATTGCGGACCGCGTCACCGCAGGCCACTTGGCCTTCCAATTCGCAGCGGCGGTGCCACATCTCAACAATCGCCTTGCCCTTGGCGCCTTCACCGAACAACACCGGTTCGGGTTGGATTTCGTCCAGGTAGCGGCAGATGGCGACGCTTTCAGTGATGATCGTGCCATCATCCAGTTCCAGTGTCGGCACGGCCATCCGCGCGTTTACGGCTTTGAAATCATCACCCATCTGTTCACGCGCCGCCAGATCGACGGTGACGGTTTCCAGCTCAATGCCTTTTTCCGCGGTGAATATCCGCACCCGGCGCGCGTTCGGCGCCATTTTGAAGTCGTAAAGTTTCATGCTCTGTCCTCGATAAATTCTGCGCTGCGAAGTATCGTGGTTCGGACCATTTCAGACAAGTGACGGGGCGGGACTATTTCACTCTATGAACGCAGCGCCAACAAAACCCTATGATGAGGCCCGCAGACTAATCGCCGATGCCTTGGTTCGCCAAAGGGCGGATACGGCGTCGATGATGGCAAAGCCCGGCGGCGGGCGCGTGCTGACCCTGGCGCGGCGCGCCTTGGCCTTGGCGGAAACCGTCATCGGCCAGGTGCGCGACCTGGTGCCGCCACTTTGACCGCCGGTGTCGTTGCCCAGTTGTGTTGGCTCATCGCCATCCGTGCCGGATAATGGCTGTGGCCCGTCAGGATTGATATCCGGTCCAGAGTTCTGACTTTGCTGCTGCTGATCAAATTGGACAGCTGCGGCATCGCCGGCCGTCTCTGCCGCGTTGCCAGCTGCGAAGAATGCGTCTTCCAAGGACGCACCGTTGGCGACGGCTTGCTCGAAGGCGTCCGTGGCTGCGGCAACTTCAGCATCGGTGACGCCTTGCGTGCGGGCCTCGGCTACGGCAGCGTCCAGGGCAGCCTGCTGACCGATTTCGGTGGCTTCTTGGGCGCTGGCGCCCTGGGCCAGGGCTTCAGACACGGCCTCATCAGCAGCGGCAAAACCGGCTTGCTCAGGTTCGCCACCTTCTCCGGGGGCGGGGCCTTCAGGCGCCGGGCCATCAGTGAGTTGCTGTTCGCCCTCTTGGGGGGCCTCGCCATGAAGTTGAGTTTCTCCTTCGACGGGACCTTCGCCTTCGACTTGACCTTCGGTCGGGCCTTCCGTTTGGCCTTCGGGCGTGAATTCGCCTTCTGGATTGTCGTTGGCGGCGGGCTGTTCGGGCAGCGCCTGCGCCGCCTTGGCGTAGAATTTCTCCATCACCGACGGCGGCATGATGACCGGACGGGACGGCGGCAGGAAGGCGCTTTTGATAATGGTTGTCTGGTTGATCTGGCTAAGAATTTGCGTGCCGACCTCTGTTGAGACGGTGGCTTCGCCGACGGTGCCGTCGGGGTCGGCGAACAGTGTGAAGGTGTTGGCGTTGCCTTCTTCGCCGGCCTTGGCGCGGATGCCGATGGTCGTCAGCGGGGTTTTGATCGTCATGGCGTCGACGTCGGTCTTGGCGATTTGACCGGACACGAAGGTGAACACGCCCTGTGCAACGTTAAACACGGAATTGCCTTCCTGTGTGCTGGGGTCATAGATCATCTCATCGATGACCATGCGGCCTTCCTCGGCCAGCGAAAATGTTGAGTTGTCGGCGAAGACGAGGCCGATGGAGCCTTCCGCGTCGGTTTCCACGGCGTCGCCCTGGAAGATCGGTTGGCCGGCCTTGGCGGCGACCCGGGTACCGTCGGCTTGGACGATGAAGACGTTGCCCTTGGCAACCTCGACCTTACCGATAGAGTCGCCGCTGCCCGGTGCCTGGCTCAATTCTGAGCTGTTGGCTGCTTGCGCTAATTCCGTCGTTCCATTTTCAGCATTCATTGCTGCTTAATCCCATTCTGGTGAACCTTTGGCTTTCGATTCTGACTTTTTTATAACACCCTTTGCTTACATACGCTGTGACGGTCGTCATACCTGTGTATGACGCCTATTCATCAATTAAGCTGTTGAAAATGGAGTGTTTTTAGCGCCTTTAGGCGTTATTCGATAATCTTTGTGTCGAGCTTGCCCATCACTGAAAGCAGCTGAAATACGCCGATCGCGACGTCGGTGTCGGCCGATGCGGCGTCCGAAGACGCATTGATCAGCGCCGTTTCACCGGCCAGCACATCAATCAATGAGCGGTTGCCCAACTGGCGTTCGCGGCGTGCCAGATCCAAAAATTCCGACGCAATATCGGCCTGATTGTGCAATTGGGCTGCATTGGATTGAGCCGTTTGCAGATTGTCCCATGAGTTGCGGGCCTGCTCCTCAACCAAATCGCGGGTGTCGCCGAATTGATTGACCGAGGCGAGGTGTGTCTGTTGCGAGGCCTTCAGCGTATTCACCGCCGTGAAACCCAAATTGAAATCATAGCCGGCTTCAAGCTTGATCAAGGTCTCCTGTTGGGCGCCGGCGGTGCCGCCGTCATCAATCTTCAAGGTGTGCTCGCCAACCACATCAAGTGTCGGCAGAAATTCATCGACTCGGGTTTTGGTCACGTCTTCGCGCGCGATGGCAGCACTAAGGCGCGAGGCTGCCAGTTGCGGGTTGCTTTTCTTGACGTCTTCGATGGCCTCGTCGACGGATTTCGGCAGTAGCTCCAAAGGCAATCTTGGGTCTCTCATTTTGCCGATATCTTCCGGTGCGTCGCCGAACACGGCGCGGTAACGGTTCAGGGTAGTCTTCATCCGGCCTTCATTTTGGATGAGCCGTGCCACGGCGCCGGCGAGCTGTGTTTTTGCTTGCAAGACATCCGTCGAGAAGCCCGAACCGCGCTGCACCTTGGCATCTTCCAATTCCGCCTGGCGCCGAATATTAGCGGCCGAGCCTTTGGCAAAATTGACCAGCCTACTAACCCGTACAACTTCCAGGTACGCTGATATCCCTTCCTGCAAAAGTCCCTGAAGGGTGCCGTCGCGCGTCGCCCTGGATTGGCGGAATGTAAGCCGGGCACGTCGGACGGCCGAATTAGTCGAGCCGAAGTCCCAAAGCTTCTGGGTCACCGAAGTCGATACATTTCTGGCCACAAATGACGTATCGTCCGTGCCCCGTGGTTTTTGCTGTTTCTGGCGGCCGATATAGGCGGTGACGTCGAGCGCCGGGTACCAATCGCCCCAGGCCACCCCGACGTTTTGTTTCGCTGCGCGCACGGTGGCATCGGCCGCAATCATGCGCTTATGCGTCTTGGTCAGTGTGCCCAAAACCTCATTCAACGATTGCGCAGAAGCGTGCGCCGCTGTGAGGGCGGCGACACCGGCCAGTGCAAGGATGAATATCAGTCGCCGGAAAATATTCTTCACCCCAATTCGTGTCCAGGCTATTGGGTGTTTAATTTGTGGGTCACCAAAGCCGTTTGCCATTGTTCTCAAACGATTTTTTAGAATCATCCCAACATACCATGCGCGGCAGTGTAACCGATGGATTAAGCCGTCGCCAGATATTTATTCCCACAACATCTGGCTGGTTGGCAACGGTTTTCCAGACTACATCGTGAGAATTGTGGAAAATTTCGGGATAAATTTGCGCGATTTGGGCGTTCGATTCGGTAACGTGTTTTTCAAGTTATTGGCATGAATATTGCTAGTGCATAAACAGCCGTAATAAGAACCCGATGGGCGGGGCGCGGTTGGACGGAGGAAAATTCCATGATTGCCACAAACACTTTTGCACAGTTCGATGATGCGTTAATGCACGATGTGACGGCCAGTTTTTCGGCACCCTTGCCGGCACCGGGGTTTGATCGCTATGACGATGGCATTCGCACGGTTGACGCCATCGCCACGGATCTGACCTTGGATGCGGGCATTCTTGAGGTCGAAGACCTGTTCAACTAGCGCGCAATGTTCATCGATATGTGCTTCATCGGTTACGGCCCGGCAAATAATGCCGCATTTTCCGGCTTGTCATAGCGGAAATACACGTGCCGGTGACAGAGCACCTGCGGGAACGTCGGTTTGATGACGATCTTTAGCGCGTATTGCAGCCCATCGGCGCCGGTTTCCCCGTC
The DNA here is from genome assembly GCA_018665815.1 of Rhodospirillaceae bacterium. Classification (GTDB taxonomy): domain Bacteria; phylum Pseudomonadota; class Alphaproteobacteria; order Rhodospirillales; family Casp-alpha2; genus UBA3470. The sequence continues at coordinate 19,957 of JABJBP010000123.1, read as the reverse complement.
GGCGTGATCCTTACAAAAACGTACCTTGATTTTGTCTGGCCTGGGCATCGACCACGGCCAGCGCACTCATATTGACCAATCCGCGCGCCGAAATCGACGTGGTGACGACATGCACCGGTTTCGCCGCGCCGACCAGCAATGGCCCGACAGGCAAACCATCACCCGCCGCTTTTAACAAATTGAACGCACCGTTCGCGGCTTCCAAATTGGGAAACACCAATAAATTGGCGACACCCGTCAGACACGATCCCGGGAACACCCGGTCCCTGTTGGCTTGATCAAGGGCGGCATCGGCATGCATTTCACCGTCAACTTCCAAATCCGGCACGCGTTCGCGTAATATTTTCACCGCTTCGCGCATTTTGATCGCTGTCGGCGTGGTGTCATTGCCGAAATTCGAATGCGAGATGAGGGCGACTTTTGGTTCCAGACCGAACCGCCGGACCGCGTCGGCGCCCATGATCGTCGTCTCGACGATTTCTTCCATGCTGGGGTCGTGGGTGACATGGGTGTCACACATGAAAAACGTGCCCTTATTAACAATAAGACAACTCAGTGCCGAAACGTCGCGTACACCTTCGGCTTTGCCGATCACGTCAAGGACATGCCCAACATGCCATGCATAATGCCCGTAAGTGCCACAGATCATAGCATCGGCTTCGCCACGGTGCATCATCATTGACGCAATCACGGTTGAGTTGGTGCGAATAATGGTCCGCGCCAAGTCAGGTGAAACACCTTCGCGCCGCATAATTTCATGATATCCACGCCAATATTCGTCGTAGCGCGGATCGCTTTCGGGATTGGTCAGACTGAAATCTCTGCCTTCCTGAATTCGTAGGCCGAGATTTTCAATCCGTTTGGCAATAACGTCAGGTCGCCCGATAAGGATCGGATCGGCGATGCCGTCATCGACGACCACTTGAATGGCGCGCAGCACACGTTCGTCCTCGCCTTCAGCGAAGACTAAGCGTTTCTTCTCCTGGCAGGCGCGCTCAAATATTGGCTTCATCAGCATGCCGGAGCGGAAGACAAAGCGTCCAAGTTTCTCTCGGTAAAGCTCAAAATCCTCAATCGGCTGGGTAGCGACGCCAGAATCCATGGCTGCCCGCGCGACCGCCGAGGCGACCTCGACAATAAGGCGTAGATCGAAGGGTTTTGGGATCAGGTAGTCGGCGCCGAATTTCAATTCCTCGCCTTTGTATGCCTGGGCAACAACCTCCGAACTTTCGGCAGTTGCCAGATCGGCGATGGCGCGGACGGCAGCGATTTTCATCTCTTCATTGATTGTTGTCGCGCCGACATCAAGGGCGCCGCGGAAGATGAACGGGAAGCAGAGTACGTTATTTACTTGGTTCGGGTAATCCGATCGTCCCGTGGCGATCACGGCATTCGGGTTGGCTTTCTTGGCCTCGTCGGGATCGATTTCGGAGACCGGATTGGCAAGCGCCAAAATTAACGGCTTTGCTGACATCTTCTTGACCATGTCGGGTTTGAGAATGCCGCCTGCCGACAGGCCCAGAAATACGTCCGCATCATCGATAACATCATCCAAGGTCCGGGCGTCGGTCTTTTGCGCGTACGACGCCTTTTCAGGGTTCATTTCTTCTTTGCGGCCCTCGTAAATGACGCCCAGATGATCAACCAACCAAACGTTCTCGCGTTTGACGCCCATGGTCAGCAATAAGTTAAGGCATGCAATGCCAGCGGACCCGCCGCCGGTTGAGACCAATTTGATATCTTCGAATTTCTTGTCGATGACTCTCAGACCATTGAGGATCGCTGCCCCGGTGACGATGGCGGTACCATGCTGGTCATCATGAAATACCGGAATGTTCATCCGTTCGCGGCATTTTTTCTCGACCACGAAGCATTCCGGCGCCTTGATGTCTTCCAGATTGACCGCGCCGAAGGTCGGCTCCAGCGCGCAGATGATATCGACCAGTTTGTCGGGATCCATCTCGTCGACCTCGATGTCGAAGACATTGATGCCGGCGAACTTTTTGAACAGGACGGCCTTGCCTTCCATCACGGGTTTTGAGGCCAGCGGGCCGATGGCGCCGAGCCCCAGCACCGCGGTGCCGTTGGAGATGACGGCGACAAGATTTTGTCGGCCGGTCATGAAGGCGGCTTCTGCCGGATCATCGACAATGGCTTCGCAGGCCGCCGCAACGCCCGGCGAATAGGCCAACGCCAAATCGAGCTGATTGCCAAGCGGTTTGGTTGCCGCGATCTCAAGCTTGCCGGGAATAGGGTAGCGATGATAATCCAGCGCCATGCGTTTTAAATTTTCGTCGGACATGAATATTCCTCCTGCGCCTGCGATGGGGCCCCGTATCAGGCGTCAATTATTGTTTATGGGATCAGGTTGATGGCTAAGGGCTACGGACTCAACCGGTTTTCCGCGCACCCCGATGCGCTGCGCGTCATTGGGCATCGGGGTGCCGCCGGCCACGCCCCGGAAAACACCTTGGCGTCACTCCGCAAGGCTGCCGAACTGGGCGTCAGGTGGGTCGAGTTCGATGTGATGCTCAGTGGTGACGGCGTCCCGGTCCTGTTCCATGATGACAAGCTTGCGCGAACGACGAACGGCCGCGGGTGGCTGGCTGGCCATGATCTGGCGGCCTTGAAACGCCTCGATTCCGGAAGCTGGTTTGGGCCGCGGTTTGCCGGCGAACCCATCGCCACGCTTAGCGAAGCCCTGGTCGTGCTGAGCGAACTTGGCCTTGGCGCCAATATCGAAGTCAAACCATCGACGGGCCTGGATTCCGAAACCGGCCGTGTCGTCGGCGCGGCCCTGAAGGGAGGGTGGCCGGCCGGTATTCCGGCGCCGGTGATCTCAAGTTTTTCGACCGAGGCGCTGCGCACTTTCGCCGACGCAGCCCCGGAATTTTCCCGTGCCCTTCTGGTCTGGCCGGTGCCGCATGACTGGCGAAAGCAGCTTGATGATCTTGGGTGCCAGGCTTTGCATTGCCTTTCCAGGCGGCTGCGCGAAGCACGGGCCCGCGAGATCATTGCGGCGGGTTATGCGCTGAGATGTTTCACCGTCAACAACCCCAGGCGTGCCCAGCAATTGTTCAAATGGGGCGTTGATGGTGTATTCAGTGATTATCCGGACCGTATCTTGAAAATCGCGTAATCTCTATGCTCATGGATACCAAATACATTCTCGCAATCGATCAAGGGACGACCAGTACGCGCGCCGTTCTCTATAATTTTGAGGGCGCCGCCGTAACTTCGGCGCAGCGCGAGTTGCCACAAATTTTTCCGGCTGACGGCTGGGTTGAACACGATCCCGAGGAAATATGGGCTGCGACATTGGAAGTCTGTGCGGCGGTGATTGGCCATGCCGAGGGCGGAGCTGCGGATATCGCGGCGCTTGGGATCACCAATCAGCGCGAGACGACGGTCGTTTGGGATCGCGCTACCGGGCAGCCCATCCACAACGCCATCGTTTGGCAAGACCGGCGGACGGCTTCGGTCTGCGACGGACTTCGCGACCAAGCGATTGAGATTGCCGCAAAGACCGGTCTGGTGGTCGATCCCTATTTCTCAGGGACCAAAATCGCCTGGATATTGGATAATGTTGAAGGCGCGCGGGCACGGGCGGACTTGGGCGAACTGGCGTTCGGGACGATTGATACGTTTTTGCTGTGGCGGCTCACCAACGGCCAAGTCCACGCGACGGATGCGACCAATGCGTCGCGGACGATGTTGTTCGACATCCATGCGCAGGCCTGGGACGACGACTTGCTGGCTTGGTTGACCGTGCCGCCGTCGGTGTTGCCCGACGTCCGCGATTCGGCCGGCGCGTTCGGCGAAACCGACCCGCAGGTGTTCGGCGCTGCCATACCGATCACTGGCGTCGCCGGCGATCAGCAAGCGGGTTTGGTCGGACAGGCTTGCTTTCAACCCGGCACGATCAAAAGCACCTACGGCACCGGATGTTTCGCCATGCTGAATACCGGCGCGAAGGCTGTGATGTCGGCGAACAAGTTGCTGACTACTGTCGCTTACCGATTGAATGGGGAGGTCACTTACGCGCTGGAAGGTTCAATCTTCATTGCCGGTGCCGCGGTGCAGTGGCTCCGCGACGGCCTCAAAGTGATCGACAACGCGGCTGACAGTGAAACCCATGCGCGGGCCATAGCCACCACCGGCGGTGTCTATATGGTTCCGGCGTTTACGGGTCTCGGCGCGCCCTATTGGGACCCTGAGGCGCGCGGCGCAATCATCGGACTGACCCGGGATTCCGGCGTATCCGAAATCGTCCGTGCGGCGTTGGAATCCGTCTGTTTTCAGACCCGAGACTTATTTGAAGCCATGGCCGCCGACGGCGTTCGACCCGCCGCCGTTCGGGTCGATGGCGGCATGGCCGCAAACGATTGGGTGATGCAATTTCTCGCCGACGTCATGGACGTCGCTACCGAGCGCCCTCGGGACACGGAGACGACCGTCTTGGGTGCCGCCTATTTGGCCGGCCTTGGCGCGGGCATTTTTAATTCCACGGATGAGATCGCAAAGAAGTGGCGGAAGGCTGATAGCTTCGCGCCTGACATGGCCGCCACCCAGCGCGCGGCGCTTTATGAAGGCTGGCAGGAAGCGGTCCGGCGGGTGCGCAGTCGACCTTAGATTGGAGCGTCAATCAGGCGGTCTTTTGGCTCAGCCGGTCGAGTGGTTTTTCGTTGATCGGCAGATGTAAAAGCGCGCTCATTAGACCTAGCGCGATCGCCCCCCACCAGACGACGTCGTAGCTGCCGGTATCGTCGTAGAGACGGCCGCCCAGCCAGACACCGCTAAAGCTGCCCATTTGGTGCGAAAGATAAACGATGCCGTAGAGCATCCCCATATAGCGGGTGCCGAAAATTTGCGCCACGAGGCCCGAGGTCAGAGGCACGGTGCTGAGCCACAAAAGCCCGATCGCGGCGGCAAAAATGCTGACGCTTATGGGCCCCACCGGCAGCATGATGAAAACGGCGATAATCATCGCGCGCAGCACGTAGATACCGCTCAGCAAATACTTTTTCGATAACCGTCCGCCCATCCAGCCCGACGCCCAACTGCCGATCATGTTGAAAAACGCGATCAGCATCAGTGCCGTTGCCCCCAATGTGGCGCTGGCCCCCTGGTCCGCCAGGTATGCCGGCAGGTGCACGGCAATGAAGGCGACTTGGAACCCGCAGACATAAAACCCAGCGGTCAGAAAGATGAAACCGCGATGTCCCCCGGCTTCCTTGAGTGCCTCACCAAGACTAATTTCGGTATCTTGTCCCGTGTCCTTGGTCACGGCGCCAGACATGGAAAACGCCATCGGCACGATCAAGCCGGCAAAGAGCGATAACACGATCAGGGCCAATACCCAGTCATATCCCAAAAGTAGCGATTGGCTGATTGGGACAATGAGAAGTTGGCCGCCGGTGGCGCAGGCCGTCGCCATGCCGAGCCAGAGGCTGCGTTTGGCTTCCGGCGCGACTTGGCCGACGATTGCCAAAATTAGCGGCAATCCGCAGGCGCCCAAGCCGGCGCCGGCCATCAGGCCGGCACTACCGAACATCCACTCCGGCGACGTCGCCTGGCTCATCAGGAATATGCCCAAACCGAATATGACGCCGCCCAGTGCCACGGTGCGCGGCGCGCCCCACCGGATCGCCAGCGCACCGGCGAATGGTGCTGAAAGTCCGATCATCAGGTTCTGGGTGGCCAAGGCCAAAGACAACACTTCACGTCCCCATCCCATATCGACACTGACGGGCCGCATGAAAAGCCCGAAGCTTTGGCGGATTCCAAAGGACATGAAGACGATCATTGCCGCCGCGATCAATACGAAAACCGGGCTGCGCCAAAAGGCGTTGGGCGCGGATCGATCGGTCATGTCGGGAAATCCTTACTGCAATGGGCCGAACGATACATGATGATGGCACGGCAGAGAATACCGATGATAAGATTGGGGCATGCGAAAGACCGGCAAAAAAAGCGATTTCACAAGCCCGTGTTTAAGGATTGATTGGACGGTGTTCGGTCGTCCGGTCCACCTTATATTAGAGAATCGAAAAACATATTAGAGAAACCAGCGGCGCGCGGTGAAATCTCGAAACCTTCGCGCTAAAATCCAGGCTAGCGATTGGGACGATCAACATGCCGAATTCTATCTTTGCTTATATTTTCAAATACTCTATGCGCCAGCAGGTGACGGTGTTCGCCGGTACACTGGTTTACTTGCCGCTGTTGTATCTGTCGTTTGAGCTGCCGAAGATTATCGTCAACGACGCCCTGGACGCCGATCCGAAATCATTCCCGCGCGACATATTCGGCTACACCCTTGACCAACTGCCCTATCTGTATTGGCTGTGCGGCGCGCTGCTTGCACTGGTGATGGTCACCGGCGGGTTGAAATATGTCCTCAGTGTTTACAAGGGGGTGTTGGGCGAGATCATGCTGCGCCGGCTGCGCCATGACCTCTATACCCGCATCTTGCAGTTCCCGGTCTCGCACCTGAAGAAAGTTCAAGGCGGCGAAATCGTCACCATGGCGACCGCCGAAGCCGAACCCTTGGGCCGGTTCATGGGGGTCGCCGCGGCTAACCCGGCGTTGCAGGGCGGCACCATGATCACCGCTTTGGTGTTTTTGTTCGCCCAGGATTGGTTGTTGGGGATCGCCGCCATTTCGCTGTTTCCTGTGCAGGCCTATTTGGTGCCAAAGCTACAGGTCCAGATGAATGCGCTGAGCCGCCAGCGGTTATCCAGTGTGCGCGTCTTCGCCGGTCATATCGGCGAGACCATGGACGGCTACCGCGATATCCATGCCCATGACACCACGGCATTCGAGCTGGCGCGCACGTCCGGGCAACTGGGGATATTGTTCCGCATTCGCCGTTCGCTCTATTTGATCGGCAACGGCATCATCTTTTTGAATAATTTCTTCACCCAGCTGACGCCCTTCATGTTCTATCTGATTGGTGGCTATCTGGTGCTGTCCGGTGAGTTGAGCCTGGGTGCCCTGGTCGCGGTGATCGCGGCGTACCGGGAAACCGCGGCGCCGTGAAATGACTTGCTTGAATATTATCAGTCCTTGGAAGACAACCGGGTCAAGTATGCGGCCCTGGTGGAGAACTTCTCGCCGGATGGCTTGCGTGATCTCCCCGATTCCAAGCGCGATGAAAAACCGGGTGAACGGGAGAAGTTTGCAGGTGAGCTCAGCGTCAACAATGTCTCGGTGAAGGACGGCGAAGAGCCGTTATTGGATGCGGTGTCAATCTCTACGCCCTTGCCGGGCCGTATCGCCATTCTCGGCCCGGCGGGTAGCGGCAAGGTGGAACTGGCGCAATTGCTCTCGGCGCTTCGCCAACCCAGCGCCGGCGCCATCAATCTGGCCGGCCAGGACCTGGCCCAGGTTTCCGACATCACGCTGGGGCGCTGTGTGTCGTATCTCGATCAGGGCAGTCATGTGTTTACCGGCACTTGGCGCGACAACATTTATTACGGCCTGAAGCACCGCCCGGTCCGCGATGCGAGCACTGGCGGTGACCGCGGTACCGACATCGCCGAAGCCATGCGGGCCGGCAACACCACCAACGACCCCAACGCCGACTGGGTCGACTATGAGGACGCCGGCTTCGCCAGCCTGGCCGAGCTTGACCGTGAAGCCATCCGCCTGATCCGCCGCGTCGGGCTGGCCCGATGATGCCTTCGAGGCGGGCATGCGCAAGCCCGTCGACGCGACCTGCTGCCCTGACCTGATCGGCAAGCTTCTGGGCGCCCGTGCGCGTTTCAATGAATTGCTGGAAACCTCGATCTGCGCCGGCGCGGTGGAGTTCTTCGACGCCGAAAAGTTCAACACCAATTCGTCGGTCATGGAGAACCTGATCTTCGGGCTGCTGAAAAGCGGCGGACCCGATCACCGCGAGTTCGCCGCCGACCCGTACGTCCAGAAGATTTTGGGCGAGGCTGGAATACTGAAGAACCTCACAGAAATCGGCCACGTGGCGACGCAGCAAATCTTGGACATGTTCCGCGACCTGCCCGCCGGCGACGAACGCCTCAGCCGCTTCAGCGTCATCGACACCGATGAGATGGGGGCCTTCGAGAGCCTGCTTAGGCGTGTCTCCAATATGGAAAGTGCCGAGATTACGTCCGATGATCGCGCCATGCTGTTGTCGGTGACCATGCAGCTGACCCCGGCGCTGCATCGCCTAGGCCTTATTGATGAGCCGATGATGGCGAAGCTGGTCACAGCGCGAAAATCTTTCCTGGCCGGTCTTAATGCCCAGGCGCCCGAACTCGCCGGCCGCCTCGAGGTCTGTGGCCCCGAAACCATCACGGCGGGCGGCGCGGTGCGCTTTAATATCATGTTCGGCCTGTTGGCCCGCCACCGCGCCCAGTTCCGCGATGATGTCGAAAAGGTCATGGGCCAAGTCATCGAGGAGTTGGATCTGGAAGAGGCGATCATCGAATTGGGCCTGGGCGCATCCGTTGGCGTCGTCGGCGCCCGCCTCGCCAATGCCCAAAAACAAAAACTCGCCCTGGCGCGGTGCCTGATCAAAAAGCCGCAAATCCTGATCGTCAACGAAGCCTTGGCCGCCATCGAACCGGCCGAGCAAGACGACCTGCTGGCAATGATCGTCGATGAGCGCCCGGAGACTTGTCTGATCTGGATCGACCGCGAGCGCGACGGCCTGGATTGCTTTGACAAAATTTATGTCATGCGTGGCGGCCGTATTGTTGAGGAGCGCGGCGCCGATGGCCACGCTGTGACCTCCGAAGCGCCCAACGCGGTGCCGGCGGTGGAAACGACCGAGGGGTCGTATGGCAACGATATGCAGGTCTTGGACGATGTCCCGATGCTGTCGGGCCTGGCGCCGGAGACCTTAAAGCTCATCGCCGACCGGCTGAGCTTCGCCGACGCCGAGGTATTGTTCGATGCCGGCGAGAAGGGCGAGGATACGTTTGTGATCATTGACGGTCATGCCGACATTATCATCGGTGAGGCTGGCCATGAGCGCATCATCAACACCCATGGTCCGGGCACGCTGCTGGGCGAGATCGCGCTCTTGTCCGATTCTCCACGCATCGCCACCGTCCGCGCCAACGGCGACTTGAAGGTGCTGAGGCTGTCCCGTGAGCTGTTCTTCGATCTGATCCGCCAGGACGCGAATTTGGGCCTGGCCGTCATGCGCAGCCTATCGGACCGCCTGGTCACGGCCACCGAGCAATTGCAAGCAGCCGAGTAGGGGGCAGGCATGAGCGACACGGCCACAACGTCATCGCCTGATACGTCTCCCGGTGCTGCGTCCGCGCCGGCAACCAAAAAATCAGGGCCACGCGCCATTTCCTTGGACGCCCTGAAGGGCTTGATCATGGTCGTTATGGCCTTGGATCACGTGCGCTCGTTCTTCATGAAGTACGATGGCGTCAAGGAAATCTGGTATCAGCCCGCCACCTACAATCCCGATTTCTGGTCATTCACCGCGCGCTATGTCTCGCATCTGGCTGCCCCCGGTTTCTTCTTCCTCATGGGCATGGGGATGGTGCTGTTTTCCAAGTCCCGCGAAAAAATCGGCTGGGATCAGAACCAGGTTTTCAAAAGCTTCCTGACCCGCGGCATGATCCTGATCGCGTTGCAATTCATCGCCGAGGACTCAGCCTGGCTGATCCGTTCGCACCGGATCACGCACTTGTTGTCGACCGGTGTGCTATCGAGCCTCGGCGGCGCGATGATCGTCACCGCCTTTATGCTGCGGTTCAAACCGATGGTCGTCGCGGCGATCTCGGTCGCTTGCTTGCTCGCCTCATTCGCCGTCGTTCATTCGCTCAATATGGAGAAAGCCGATTACGGTTTCCTCATGACGCTCGTCTTCGCCGCCGGCAAAACCGGGCTCACCAAGGTCAACTACCCGCTCGTGCCGTGGATCGGCATCACCGGCCTGGGGCTTTTGTATGGCTGGTATTGGCTGAAAGACCCGCTCCGCGCTTACAAGAACACACTCTGGGGTGGCCTGATCTTGGTCGCGCTGTTTTGTCTGATGCGCGCCATCGACGGCCCCTGGAATTTCCGCCCACAGGTTGATGGCTCGGGTTTCTCCTTCCTGCAAGCCACCAAATGCCCGCCCTCACTCAGTTGGCTGAGCCTCCAAATGGGCATCAACTTCCTGCTGATCTGGCTGTTCTGGAAGGGCGAAAACGTGATCGAGCGCGACGGCAAAGTGCTCCTCGACTACGGCCGCTCGCCGTTGTTCTTCTATGTCATGCACCTTTATCTCTACGCCGTCATGAGCCTGTTCGTGTTCAATAAGCACGTCACGGCGGCGAGCCTGGCGGCGTTCTGGTGGCTCGTCGGCTTGGCCATTCTCTGGCCGTTATGTCGGTGGTGCGGCGGGTTCAAACGGTCCAAACACCCGGATTCATTTTGGCGATTTTTATAGTTGATTTCAGTCTCAAGCGGGATTGGGATGGTGCGGTTGGCAATCCCGCGTCCCCCCGGCCTGAGAACAATTTACGGCGTATGAGTTTGAAATCGACTGTCGCTTACCACGCGCATTGGCCGACCCCTCTATCCCCAATGCGCTTGAGAATGAAATTGACGAGTTTTTCAAGGTGGTATAAATTATATATCAACTTTAAAAAGGACTAGCGCATGCACGCACTCCTGTTCGAGGTCGAACCGCGCCCCGGCCATGGGGATCATTATTTTGAACACGCCGCCCGGCTGCGCCCCATCGTCGACGCCGAGCCCGGCATGCTGTTCATTGACCGCTACCAATCCTTGGCCCGCGACGGCGTCATCCTGTCCCATTCGCTCTGGCAAGACGAAGCGGCGCTGTCGCGCTGGCGGACCAACGCCAAACACCACGCCAGCCAATCGGCCGGCCGTACGAAGCATTTCCAGGACTACCGCATCCGCATCGCTGAGTTTATCGGCCACATGGAAGGCGGCACCCTGAAAGACATCGCGCCCCCCACCACCCCCTACAACGACCCCGCCGCCCAGGCGCCGCGGTTCGTGGTGATTGTCAAAGGCCAAGCGCCAGCGTCACTAGACCGAGTCACAGCTCAGCCCTTCGGGGACGGCGAGACGTACCTCAGCGTGAACACGCCCGGCAACCACATCACCGTAACTGAGGCGCCGACGCTTGAGGCGGGGGAGGCATTGATTGCGGGGCTTGCCGGGGAGGTAGCGGTTGAGAGTGCGGTCTTGGGCTTGGTGGCGAGGGATTATGGGATGTTTGAGCGGGGGGAGGCGCCGCAATACTACCCGGAGGTAGCCCGACCGGAGGATCGGTCGGGCGGTTGAGCAAGCTCAAGCGGGATTGGGATGGTGCGGTTTGGCAATCCCGCGTGGTTAAGTGATAGCCGATTTCACATTCATACCAACGGTATTTGTTCGCAGCATTTGAAAGCGCGGGATTGCCTCGCCGGCCATCCCAATCCCGCTTGAGACCGTTGCAACAAGCTCGGTTTGCCGCAGGACGGTGAGCCACACCTTGGCTCACCGTCCCCTGTGCGGTTCCGGCAATCACACACTCAGCGAGACAAAACTCCCACGGCGTGCGTGACCGGCCTCCTGGAACTTCTGTTGGATATCGTTGATGTTTGATGAGCTGAGGGTTTCGCCCTCGTAGCTCTCGAGGATATCCAAAAGTGTCAGAAGTGCATCCGAGCCTTCGTTTTCGGGCGGTGGCGGCGGTGGGGGGCCATGATGGCCTCCACCCGGCCCGCCCGCTCCACCCGGTCCGCCAGGTGGCCTGAGGTCGTCGACATCGAAACCGGCGGCTTCAATCTCTGATCTCAGATCGGCGGACGGGCGGATGCCCTCGGCTCGGAATTTCTCGCGGATCGCCACCGCATCGGCTTCGGAGACTTCCTCGGCGTCGAAGTCGGCCAGGATGTCCTGGACCGACGAACGCTGGGAGCCCGTCAGACGCTGCGGCTCAATGGGGCGAAGCGCAAGGGAGGAAGAACCAGAAATCTGATCGACCATTTCGATTGTCTCCTAGATCTGGTTACAACAGTGGGCCCGGCGACAGCTGCCGCCCGGTCCACGCGAGAATAAGACGCAAATTTCATGCCCGGCCGAGGGTTGATGCTAACGTGCTGTTTTTACATAAAATTTGTCTAATATATGGCCGATGTAATTCGGCAGAATTTGCCGAAATTGGAGGGTAATCGGCAGACATTGCCTATTGTCAGCGACCTTCAGGCTAATCTTTTCACCTCTTGAAACCGCGCTTCATTCCATTTGACGTGATCATGCAAATCCGTAACGTGATCCGATTGGCGGCGCGCGAGATGAAGATCACTTCGGCGTGCCTGAATTTTCCGGAGGCGGCATCTCGTGGCGAATACTCTCAAAGGCTCATCGGCATTCCTGGCGCTGCTCAAGGAAAACGGCATCACCCATATGTTCGGCAATCCAGGCACCACGGAACTGCCCATCATGGACGCCATGAAGGATCACCCGGACCTGACGTATGTGTTGGGCCTCCAGGAAAGCTTGGTGGTCGCCATGGCGGATGGATATTCCCGCGCGACCGGGCAATTGACGGCGTGCAACGTGCACGTGGCGCCGGGGCTCGGCAACGCCATTGGGTCTATTTACAACGCCAAGTTCACCGGCACACCGATCATCATCACCGCCGGCCAGCAAGAGCAGGGCCACGGACTGACTGAGCCGTTATTGTACGATCCTTTGGTGCCGATCGCCGAGCCCGTGGTCAAATGGGCGGTCGAGGTGACGCGATTGGAAGATTTACCGCGCATTGTCCACCGGGCGGCCAAGGTCGCCATGACGGCGCCGACGGGGCCGGTGTTTATTTCCCTGCCGGGCGATATTCTGAACGATGAGGCCGGTGTCGATTTGAGCCGGCCAACGCGCGTCGATACCCGCAACCGGCCGGCCGATGACGTGCTGGACAACTTGGCGGAACGTTTGCTGGCAGCCGAGCGCCCGGTATTGGTTTGCGGCGATGAGGTCGTCAAAAGCGACGCGCTGGAAGAAGCCGCTGAACTGGCTGAGACGCTGGGGGCTGCGGCCTACCAACAAAGCGTGCCCTACGGCGCACATTATATATCCGAACACGTCTGCTACATGGGGGGCTTAAGCCGCGAGCAACCGGATGTCCGCAAGGTCTTGTCCGATTACGATCTAATGATCGTCGTTGGCGCGGATGCGCTCAGGATGTCGGTCTATTCGGAAGTTGAGCCGTTGCCTGACGAGATGCCGGTCGTCCAGATTGGTTTGCTGGATTGGGAGATGGGCAAGAACTATCCCGCCGAACTGGCGATCCGGGGTGATGTGCGCGAAACCTTGAAGGCGCTGATCCCGGTGCTGGCGGAGAAGGGTGGTGCGGCGCTGAAGACCAAGGCGGCGGCGAAGCTGGTGGAATTCGGAGGCCGCAACTGGTCGGCTAAAAAGAAGGCCTTGGTCGAGCGCCTGGAGGATGCCGGGTCTGGCAGTCCGATTAATTTCGATTGGATGACGTGGAAGATGGTCGAGGCGCTGCCGGAAAACGCCGTTGTCGTCCACGAAGGCCTGACCTCGACACGCCAATTGCCGAACCTGTTGGCCTACACCGACCGCTATTGCTATCACGGGTTTGCGTCGGGCGGTATCGGCTGGGCGATGCCGGGCGCGGTCGGTGTCCAGTTGGCGGACCTGACCCGGCCCGTCGTCGCGGTGATTGGTGACGGCTCATCCATGTATTCGATCCAGGCCTTGTGGACCGCGGCGAACATGAAAATTCCGATCACCTACGTGATCTGCAACAACAAATCGTACCGAATTATCAAACAGCGCCTGAAGGCGTTCCACGGCAACGATCATTTCGTCGGCATGGACTTCGATGACCCGCATTTGGACTTCGTTGGCTTGGCCAACGCCATGGGCGTCGCGGCGGAGCGTGTCGAGGACCCGGCGGACCTGAGCCAGGCGTTTGAGACAGCCTTCAACAATCCCGGTCCGAACCTCATCGACGTGGTCGTCGAAGGTGGGATTTAGAGGTGGCGATTAGAGGGCCGGTTTAGGGCTTGAGAAAAGTCAAATCGTACGAACTTCCGGGTAGCCTTCTAAGGGTTTTTGCGGTGCGAAATAACGCTCTCACGCTTGAGGGGAATGGTTGTTTTTGTTAGTGTGGGCACATCACAAATTCCATATTCGCAATAATACCAGGGAGAGAACCAATGAAGAGACGCGAATTTATCACAAAAGCCGGCGTTGCAGGCGCCGCGGGTGTTGCTGCCGCTTCGACCTTGTCCACACCAGCGTTGTCGCAAGGCCGCCAGAAAATAACCATGGTTTCGACCTGGCCGCGCGATTTCCCAGGCTTGGGCACCGGCGCGCAGCGTCTGGCGAAGCGCATCAATACGATGACCGAAGGCCGCATTTCGGTCGAGTACTTCGCCGCCAAGGAACGTGTCGGTGCCTTCGATAGCTTCGACGAAGTCGCATCGGGCAAGTCGCAAGCCTATCACGCCGCCGATTACTATTGGAAAGGCAAGCACCTGGGTTGGGCGTATTTCACCGCCGTTCCCTTCGGCCTCAGTTACACGGAAATGAATGCCTGGATCCGCTTTGGTGGTGGTCAGCAGTTGTGGGACGAACTGGCGGCTGAATTCGGCCTGAAGTGCGTCATGGCTGGCAACACCGGTTGTCAGATGGGTGGCTGGTTCAACAAGGAAATCAACTCTGCTGACGATCTCAAAGGTCTGAAAATGCGTATTCCGGGCCTCGGCGGCGACGTCATGGCGAAACTCGGCGCCTCGCCGGTTTCCATCCCGGGCGGCCAGATCTATGAAAACTTGGTTTCCGGCGCTATCGATGCCACCGAGTGGGTTGGCCCTTGGAATGACAGCTTCATGAAGTTCTATGAAGCCGCCAAGTACTACTACTATCCGGGCATGCACGAGCCGGGCTCGATGCTCGCTTTGGGTATGAACAAAAAATGGTGGGATGGTCTTTCCAAGTCCGACCAGGCAATCATCGAAGGCGCCGCGGCGCACGAAAACGACATGATGATGGCCGAATACAACATGAAGTCAGGCTCCGCGCTGACCAAGCTCATCACCGAACAGGGTGTCAAGCTGCGCGAGTTCAACGATGACGTTTACGACAGCTTCGCGGAAGCTGCAGAGGAAGTGTTCGCGGGTGTCCGCGCGCATAGCCCCTTGGCAAAGAAAATCGACGCTAGCTTCGTCGCGGCCCGTAAGGACCTCGGCGGTTGGTCGAAGATTTCGGACCAAGCGTTCCTCTCACAGCGCAACCGCGCGCTCGGCCTCTAAGGTCCGGCGCCGACGCATCATAAGGAAAGCGGAGCTCTTGCCTTCGAGGCTGGAGCTCCGCTTCTCACTTTGAGATGCCTGGATGCCGCGACTCAATCTATCGAATGATTAACGCGATACCATGAATTCAGATTCTAACGAGCCTGAGGAAAATGCCGAGGCCGCCGATGGTGCGGCGGCCCTGAAGATTGATGTCACGGCGCGGTCTACCGGCACCATGATTGTCCCGGCAGCACGCGTCGTCGGCTATTCCATGGTCGCACTGACCATGGTGTTCGTGATCAACAACTATCTCAATTTCTGGCTCGATTGGCCGGGTGTGCCGATGCTGTTCGCCGATCTCGGCGTATTCGGCACGGACGCTTTGGCGAAGCCCATGGAAAGCGGTGCCGCGACCCAATCATGGCTGCAATTCGGCCTGTATCTGGGGACGCTTGGCGGCGTCATTGTCTGGGTGATGAAAACCCCTGACAATTGCATGCATGATGACGGCGACCGGTTGTCGGATTTCGCCGCCTATTTTATTCGCGGCTGTTTTTGGGCGGTGCTGCTCATCGGTGTCGCCGATTTGCTGATCTCGTTCCTTCGGGTCGAGAACTTTTTGGAGGGCATCGTCGGCAAGCAAATGGCCCAAGACCTGGGCCGCTCGAGTTTCCGCGGCGAAGTTGTCCATTATCCACTGATCGTAATGTCCTTCATCATTGCCTATTTCGTCCGCTCGGTTGGCTTTACGTGGCTGGCGTTGTTGATTGTCGTTGCGGAAATTCAAATCGTTATCGCGCGCTTCGTCTTTTCATATGAACAGGCCTTCATGGCCGATCTGGTGCGGTTCTGGTATGGCGCCCTGTTCCTGTTCGCCAGTCCCTACACGCTTTTGCACGAAGGCCACGTGCGTGTCGATATTCTATACGCCGGCTTCACGGAACGAGGCAAAGCTTGGACCAATACCTTGGGCTCGCTGTTCTTAGGGATGCCCCTTTGCTGGATCGTTCTCACCCAGGGCATGTGGGGCAAGTTCAGCGTCATCAACGGCCCGCTGCTTACCTTCGAGGTCACCCAGGCCGGTTATGGTCTCTATGTGAAGTATTGGCTGGCGGCGTTCCTGTTGGTGTTCGCGGTTTCAATGATGTTCCAGTTCGTCGCCTATTTCCTGAATTCCGTCGCCGTTCTGATGCGTGGGCCCGGCTATCACCCGGACACCGCGGAACCGGCCCACTTTTAGTGAACAGATAGCCCGACCCCAGAGAAGAGCGCATTTATGGAAATCGTATTTCTTATCCTTCTGATCCTGCTCATGGTGCTGGCGCTAGGTGGCGGTTATCCAGTTGCTTTTGCGCTGCCGGGGTCTGCGATCATTACCATCGGCCTGGCGGCGTTGACCGGGTTCGTATTCGAAGGCCGGCCGGAAGCCTATTTCGCCCACGGTGACCCTATCCAATGGCTGAACGCCGGTGTCACCAATTTCCGCGGAATCTATTGGGAGGCCGAGCGCGACACGCTGATTGCGATCCCATTGTTTATCTTTATGGGGATTATGCTCGAGCGCTCAAAGATCGCCGAAGACCTGCTGGTCACCATGGGTCAATTGTTCGGTCCAATCCCGGGCGGCGTCGGAATTTCGGTTGTCATTGTCGGTGCGCTTTTGGCCGCGACCACCGGCATCGTCGGCGCGACGGTTATTGCCATGGGGTTGATTTCCCTGCCGGTGATGCTCAGGGCGAACTATTCCCACGCCCTGGCGACAGGCACGATCAGCGCGTCGGGCACCTTGGGGCAAATTATCCCACCGTCCATCGTGTTGATTATCCTGGCCGACCAGTTATCCAACGCCACTGATCAGGCCAGTTCGATCAGAACCGCTGAATACAAGCTTGGCACCGGCGTGGCGAACTTGCCGTCCGAATTTGACCTGACGTCGACCAGCGCCGGCGATATGTTCCTGGGCGCCTTTCTGCCGGGATTGGTTTTGGTCGGCCTTTATATTCTCTACATTCTGACCGTCGCCTTGATCCGCCCGAAATTGGCCCCGCCGGCGCCGTTTGAAGGCAAAATGGATTCGAAGTTCGCCCTGCGGGTGCTGTTGGTGCTGATGCCGCCGCTGACACTGATATTTGTCGTATTGGGGTCGATCATCTTAGGTATCGCAACCGTTAATCAGGCCGGTGCCATCGGCGCCATCGGCGCCATGATCATGGCCGGTTACCGGTTAATGGAAGGCAAACCGCACGCCTTTACGCCGGCATTCATGGCGCTCGGGTCCGTCGCCGTGCTGACGGTCTTGCTGCAGAATTTCAATATCAACATCAAGGCGTCTCACGGCAGCCAGGATTTGGTCGTCATAGCGTTCGCCTCGGTGGCGTCTGTGGTGTTCATGGCGGCCATCGCCTGGAGCGGATGGCGCACCTATAAGCTCGACGACACATTGGGCGGCGTGATGGTCGAGACCGCGAAGACGACCTCGCTGGTGTTCATCATTTTGCTGGGCGCGGCTATGTTGACGGCGGCGTTCAGGGCGTTCGGCGGCGAAGAGCTGGTGCGTGATTTTCTAGCGGGTCTGCCGGGCGGTTTCATTACCAAATTTGTTGTCGTCATGGCGGTCATATTTGTCCTAGGATTCTTTCTGGATTTCATCGAAATCGCCGTTGTCGTGGTGCCGATTATCGCGCCGATCTTGTTGGCCGACCCGACCGCCAACGTCACCGCCGTGTGGTTGGGCGTCATGATCGGCGTCAACATGCAGACGTCATTCCTGACCCCGCCGTTCGGTTTTGCGCTGTTTTACCTGCGCGGCGTCGCGCCGCCAATCGTCCGCACCATTCAAATGTATAAAGGCGTGGTGCCGTTCATCATGTTACAATTGATGGGCCTCGCCATTGTCGGATTTTTCCCGGCCTTGGTGAACTACCTGCCGGCCAAAGTGTACCTGACGTCGGAGACTGCGCCGCCGCCGAAGAACCCACGCCTGCAGGCCTGTATCGAAGAATACATATTCGACGAGTATGACCGTCGCGGTGACGAATTGCGGGGTGCCATCTCGACGGCGAAAGCGCTAAATATTTCCTACCTCCCGGCGAAGTACCAAAGTGCCCTGAAGGAAGGCTTCCAGGCGGCGGAAGGGACTTTTGCCGCGGTCAATAAGGTCCGCGCAGCGGATGCCGCCGTGCAGGCCTACATTCCTGGATACCGCCCGTTACACCGTGAAATGCGGGATCTTCGCGTGCGGTTGGCGACCGCCCAGCGTGAAATCCGCGAGGCGATGAAAAAAATTCGGAACCTGCCGGACAACCTCTCCGATCGTAAACAGCAGGTCGCCGAGCTTAAGCGTGAAATCGCGGAATTCAAGAAACACGAAGCGACGCTGAAGACGCAAGCGCCGGCGGGATGGGAGTCGGCCCGTAAGCGCTATGTCGATCTTAGGAAAACCGAAAAGAACTTGCGCCGCAAGTACCGGCGCACCGTAGATGACGCTTATGACACGGTCAGCGAGGTTGGCCGTTTGATCACCAATGCGAGCCAATTGGCGACGCTGAAGCCGCGCATTAAGGGGCTCAAGGCCGTCATCGCCAATGATGCGGGCCCAGACGCTATTGTGAAGATCAAAGCCGTCGCCGCCTCGGTGGGGGCAATCCCCGGAGCCAGTCCGATCAAATCAAAATTGTCGAAGGCCCGGCGCCTGATGAAGGGCTCAAAGCCGAAACGTGAGCGTGCTCAGAAGGAATTGGTGAAGGCTCTCGATCGGTTCGCCAAGGACACGAAATGGCGGACCCGTGCGGCGGCGGAACTAGCCGCGCCTTTGGCCACGTATGATATGGCGATCCGCGATACCATCGGGCTCAGGCTGCAGGAACGGTTGAGCGAAGAGCAGGCGGAAACTGTCGCCTCTTGCCAATCTATCCACCGCGACATATCTCTCGATTTCTAGGGCATTCTTGGTTCACTTGCGTTCACCAAAAATCCCCTAGAATCTTTTTTGCTGCAAATGCGTCGTCGCAGATAATTTCCATCTGCTCGGGATTTGCTAAACTCTGTTGCTTCATGCGCTTCGTGTATCTGAGGTTTCAGCCACTAAAGGAAGGCCGCCATGCATATCGACATTTATTCCGACCCCGTCTGCCCATGGTGCCTGATTGGTAAGCGCAGGCTAGAGAAAGCTTTGGAAACGCGGCCCGTTGACGGACTCACCGTTAAGTGGCGGCCGTTTCAGTTGCATCCGCTTATGCCGGCGGAAGGCGCTGACCGGGCCGAGTTCACAGCTGCCAAGTTCGGCTCGGCCGAACGCGCGGCCGAGACATACGAGCGGGTCAAGGTTGTCGGCGCCGACGAAGGCCTCGATTTTCGGTTCGATAAAATCAAGCGTTCACCGAATACGGTCGACGCGCACCGGTTGCTTCATTATGCCGACAAACATGACAAACAGGACGCTGTGTCCGAAGGACTGTTCGCTGATTTCTTTTTCGATGGTCATGATGTCAGTGACCTGGACGTATTGGTCGACACCGCGACCGAAGCCGGTCTCGACGCCGATGCCGTTCGCGCTTACTTGGAAAGCGACGAGGACCGCGAGCTAATCCAGAACGCCGACGAAGAAGCCCGGGCCCTAGGGATTCAGGGCGTGCCGTTCTTCGTGATCAACCAAAAGTACGCGTTATCCGGCGCGCAACCGCCGGAAATGTTTGTCAAAGCGCTTG
>JABJBP010000122.1 GCA_018665815.1 Rhodospirillaceae bacterium | reverse complement strand
GCCCTTGGGATCGCTCTTCTCGTAGCCAAGATGGTCGCCCAACTCGGCCTTCAAGGCCCGTTCCAAAAGCGCCTTCTTCAATTCCTTGAAAATACCGCCGTCGCCCAGAAGGTCTTCCGGATTCTTGTAATCAGATAAAAGTTCGTCGATAAGTTCTTGCTTGATAACCATGTCTGCGTTCTCCCTTTTCGGAGTTTATAACATGGCCGCTTACACAGTTAATCGGACAGGCTCTTGTTGGTCGGGTAGATGCGCCACAAGGCGCAACGACTGCCGCGCCTTTTCAAGCGCAACGAAAGAGCACCCTATATAAATCCGGAATTACACTTCGTGCCAAACCACCGATACGTAAACGCCCCGAAGTGATTGCAATTGGATCGTCAACAGGGGGGCCTCAAGCCCTTTTGGAAGTGGTTAAGAAAATTAAGTCGGACGTTCGCCAACCGATCGTAATTACACAACATATGCCGGCGACGTTTACGACAATCCTGGCCCAGCATTTGGGCACAGCGTCAGGGCGTCAGGCATCGGAAGGAAGAGATGGTGAGCCGCTTTCACCTGGCCATATCTACCTGGCACCGGGTGATTATCATATGACTATTGAGGGCAGAGGCAGCACCAAAGTCATTCGGCTCAATCAAAACCCACCGGAAAGCTATTGCCGCCCGGCCGTCGATCCAATGTTCCGTAGTCTTGCTGCGTGTTATGGCGATCGGATACTGGGCGTGATCTTGACGGGCATGGGGTCGGATGGCTGTAAAGGCGCTGACGAAATAGTCAAAGTAGGTGGCACAGTGATTGCCCAAGACGAACAATCAAGTGTCGTTTGGGGTATGCCAGGTGCAGTTGCTACAGCAGGGCTGTGTGAGGCTGTTATCCCGCTCGACCAAGTATCGAATTATATCAATGACTTTGTTGCCAAGGGCATGCCATGACCCCCGAACATTTTACCTTTATGCAAGGATTTTTGAAGGAGCGTTCCGGGCTAGTTCTGGGCAACGACAAAGGATATTTGTTGGAAAGCCGGTTAACACCAATTGCCCGGCGACACGATATTAAGGATCTGGACGAACTCGTCGCTAAGGCGATGAGCGCGCCTACTGAGGCGCTGCTTGTTGATATTACCGAAGCGATGACGACAAACGAGTCGTTTTTCTTTCGTGATCAAAAACCATTCGATCTATTCGAAAATCATGTTCTACCGCACCTTCTTGAGCACCGGGCCTTCACAAAAGCATTTAGAATTTGGTCAGCTGCAGCGTCGAGCGGTCAGGAATCTTATTCGTTGGCCATGATCCTTAAGGAGCAAGCAGCGAAAATACCGGGTTGGCGGACGGAAATTTTTGGCACGGATCTTTCAAGCGAAATTATCCGTAAAGCAGAGAATGGTTTGTATACGCAGTTTGAAGTGCAGCGTGGCATGCCGATCACGCTTTTAGTTAAGTATTTTGATAAGATTGACGACCAGTGGCAGATCAAACCGGAAGTCCGCCAAATGATTAAGTATCGCATCTACAATCTGCTGAGCGATTTAAAGCCGCTAGGAAAATTTGACGTCGTGTTCTGCCGCAATGTTTTGATTTATTTTGATCAACCTACCAAATCCGCGGTGCTGGAGCAGGTTGCTGGCCTGATGCCCGATGATGGTTTCCTATTCCTTGGTGGTGCGGAAACGGTGCTCGGAATTACGGACAAGTTCGCACCGGTGCCTGGGCAGCGCGGAATTTACAAAAAGACTGCATAGTCTAGGACGTCAGCGATGGCGCATGGTGTCGCGTGTTCGTTTTAAATTGTCGAGTCAAGCGTTAGCCTGGACTTTTTCCTCAATTTCATCCGGATCACGCAATACATAGCCACGGCCCCATACGGTTTCGATATAATTGTCGCCGCCCGTTGCCGTGGATAGTTTTTTCCGCAACTTACATATGAAGACATCAATAATCTTCAGTTCCGGCTCATCCATCCCACCGTATAAATGGTTGAGAAACATTTCTTTCGTCAATGTTGTGCCCTTACGGAGGCTCAACAGCTCCAAAATACCGTATTCCTTGCCAGTAAGATGAATTGACTGGCCACCAACGTCGACGGATTGCGCGTCTAGATTGACAGACAATTTTCCCGTGTCGATGATAGATTGAGAATGTCCCTGCGAGCGACGGACGATGGCTTGAATTCGGGCAACTAGTTCTTCTTTGTTGAAGGGTTTGGTCAGATAATCATCGGCGCCCGTACCAAGGCCTTTGACTTTGTTTTCAGACTCGGTCAGCCCGGACAAAATTAACACCGGTGTTTTGACCCGCGCATCGCGGAGGCGTCGGAGAACTTCCATGCCATCCATATCAGGAAGCATCAAATCCAGGACGATAATGTCATAGTCGTAGAGTTTGCCAATCTCGAGGCCATCTTCGCCAAGATCAGTGGCGTCAACCACCATGCCGGCTGACTCCAGCATCATCGTAACGCTTTGTTGAGTTGTCGGATCGTCTTCGACGAGAAGAACGCGCATACACTGCCCCCTACGACGCAGATAAAAGTTTATTAACCATATTCTGCCGGTGATTTGGGCGCAAGTTTCCTGAAATATTCACACATAAGACGCTGTTATCTAAGCTTTTATGCTTCAAGGTCATTTCCTAGCGGCGTCCAGTTCGAATATAAACGCCGAATCGCTAATTACTGGCCCGGCGGCTTTTCGCATAGATCTCAGCAGCGTCGTCGATCTTCCCAGATGTCATGAGCAGGCTATTCAACTGCTTTGCCATGACCAGTGCCTCGGAAATTGGCATTGTCATTGCCGCCCGTTGGATTTCTTTGGTCAATTTGACGGCCAGAGGATCGAGGGCTGTAAGTTTTTTGGTAAATGCGGTTGTGCGACTTTTCAGGTCATTAGAATCGTCGGCCAGCTGATTGATAAGGCCTAGACGGTAGAGAAATTCAGCATCGAACGTGTCAGCTGACAAAAGAAGCTCCAACGCCTGGCGAGGGCCGACCAAATGAGAAAGCACCGCCGTGTTCACAGCTGCGGGGAACCCACCGCGCATTTCAAGGGCGCCAAACAGCGAATCTCTAGCCGCTATGACAAAATCACATCCCATACTTAGTGTGAAACCGCCGGCGACAGCGTATCCTTCAACCGCGGATACAGTTGGTTTTGAGAGCCGGCGTAAGGATTGAAATATTGATGCATATGCATCGTCATAAGCGATGACCTCGGCCAATGGTGTATCGGCGCTTGCATCACCAAGATCACGACCTGCGGCGAAATGTCCACCTGCGCCGGAAATTACAAGGCAGCGGCATCCTTCATCCGCCTCTGCAGAGAGAATGCCATCTTGAATTCCGGCAATCATTTCTCCAGTTAGCGCATTTCGTTTTTTTGGCCGATTTAGAGTGATCGTTGTGACGGCGTTATGCGTGTGAATTTTAATCATCTTAATTTGGCCTTTATTCAGCGAATGTTGACAATGACACGGCCGATAGAGCGGCGTTCCGTCATTGCA
Organism: Rhodospirillaceae bacterium; assembly: GCA_018665815.1. Lineage (GTDB taxonomy): Bacteria > Pseudomonadota > Alphaproteobacteria > Rhodospirillales > Casp-alpha2 > UBA3470. Next base: position 23,760 of record JABJBP010000122.1, on the reverse strand, counting down.
TTGATTGCATCCGACGTCCGCTCAAGCGGATACCTGAGCGACACCATTGGCTTCAATCGGCCGCCAGCCAACCATTCAAGCAAAGTTTGGTGCAACGCCTGGACGGCTTCAGGTTGCTGTTTTCGAAATCCGCCAAATGACACGCCAACAACCGCGCATCCCTTTAGTAATGGGAGGTTCGCTGGCACGCTGGGAATTGCCCCGGACGCAAAGCCGACGACAAGTAGCCGGCCACCCCAACTGATGCATCGAAGGGACTGATCAAATACATCGCCGCCGACCGGATCATAAATTACGTCTGCACCACGGCCATTCGTCAGGTCTTTTACCTGTTCCTTAAATGGACCTTTGGTGTAGTCAATGACGGCTTCAGCACCGTAGTCACGGAGCACTTTTGCTTTTTCCTCGCCGCGGGCGGTGGCAATAACCCGAGCGCCCATTTCCCGCCCGATATCAACCGCCGCCAGGCCAACACCGCCGCCGGCGCCGTGAACCAGCAAGGTTTCACCCGGCTGCAATTCTGCGCGGTCGCGCAATGCATGAAATGAGGTGCCGTAGGCGTTGCCGTAAGCGGCGCCGGTTTCAAAACTAACGTTTTCTGGCAATCGATGTGCGCTATCGGCTGCAACAACCATTTCTTCAGCCAGCGCTCCGGTCTGCCCATATGCGTAGGCGCGGTCTCCGGAAATCAATCCATTGACATCCTTGCCGACTTCCAGAATTTCGCCGGCTGCGTGGGAACCCGGCACGAATGGCAACTCAGGTTTCACTTGGTATTTTCCAGCCGGCATCAAGATATCAACGAAACTCAATGCCGCGACGTTTACTGCAAGTCGAATTTGGTTGGCCGCCATAAGCGGCGGGGAAATTTCTTCCACAACCAGCTTGTCTGGCCCACCCCACTCTTTGCAGACAATTGCTTTCATTTAACCTGCCTTTACATCCTGTGTTCGAGCAAGCTGCGTGACCATATCAACTAGTTTGTTGCCGAGAGTGGGAAGTTGGTCGACGGTAATTCGTCGCGATGCCCCCCCGCAATTGAATGCAAGGTGCGTTCCATCGGCAAGTGTCAACGGAACGCCGACGGCATTGTAGTCAGCAAACCAATCACCTGCGGATACGGTGAAGCCGAATTTGTTGAAATGGGTAATGGTATCTTCAATTGCGCGGATGAGGGATGGCCATTGATCGCCGTAATTGGCAGCCAGTTCATCTAAAAGCTTCTCCCGAGCAGGATCTCCAAGAGATACCAAATAAGCCCGGCCAATGGCGGACGTGGCAATCTCGCGGCCGATACCGATATCCAACGGGACCGACGTCATAGACGAATGACGGGCACGTTCAATGACAATCATGTTCGGACCGTCGCGAACGCCGAGCGATACAGCGCCGCCACATTGATCTGCTAGTTCCTGCATGAGCGGCCGGGCGATTTCACGAATGGACAGCTGTTTGAGGACAGGAAAGCCAAGAGTCAGTATATGTGGATGTAGGGAATAGCGCCCGGAATTCTCATCGAGGTGCAGATATCCCAATGAAAGCAGCGTAAAAGTTAGCCGCGACACCGTCGGTTTTGGGAAGCCCGTCCGCTGGGCAATTTGAGCATTGCTCAAGCCGCCTTCTTCAGCGCGGAAGGCTTTGAGAACATCGAGGCCGCGGGCTAAGGCCCGGACAAACTGCCGGTCTTCGTTACCTTTGCCCGCAATGGCGAGAGCTGTGTTCTTGCGATTTCCCATGATCTTTCGGTGTTATTTGGCGGCGTATTCCGTCGGCACTTGACAATTTACTGTGGCACAGCAAAATAGCGGCGTCAATTTTCGAAACAATGTTTTGCATATCAAAATATAAAATATTCCGTTAGATCCACGTGGAAGAAGCCCAAGCGTATGTCCGATGCCATCCAATCTCTATTGTTTCCGAAATCCATTGCCATTGTTGGCGCTTCGCCCGATTCCAACAAACTGAACGGTCGACCTTTTCATTTTCTTCGACGCGACGGCTATGCGGGCCGGCTGTATCCGGTAAATCCGAAGTACGACGAAATTGATGGTGTGACGTGTTATCCAGACATTGATGCGCTTCCAGAAACGCCTGATATGGCGATTATCGCCGTCGCCGCGTCGCGGGCAACTGAAGCAGTTGCTGCTCTGGGGCGAAAAGGCACGCCGGTGGCGGTCATCTTTAGTTCCGGCTATGGCGAAACTGGTGAAGCCGGGCGGTTGTTGGAAGAAGATCTGGCCGAGGTCGCGCGACAGAATGGTATCCGTATTTGCGGTCCCAACAATCTTGGTCTGATCAATGCCTTTGAGCGCATGCCCGCGACCTTCAGTCAATATGCCGATAAAACGCCGATGCCGGGACCGGTGGCATTCGCCAGTCAATCCGGCGCATTTGGTACTGGTATCGCCGCCCTTGCGCGTAGCCGTGGAATTGGGCTCGGATATTTCGTTAATACTGGCAATCAAGCCGATATTACACTTATGGAAACCCTCGACGTCGCTTTGGACGACCCTCGGATTAAGGTCGCATCAGCTTACTTGGAAGGTTTGAAAGGGGCCGGGCAATTGATCGACCTGGCAGAGAAATCCTTGGCGCTCTCGAAGCCGTTGGTTGTTGCCAAAGTCGGCCGTAAAGCCGCAGGCGTCCGGGCCGCGGCATCGCATACGGGTTCCCTGGCCGGTGAAGACGCGGTCTTTGACGGTATCGCCCGCCAACATGGCATTATCCGCGCCCGCAACGAAGAGCACATGCTTGATTTGGTGTCGGCACTATCTTTTGGTCCGATCCCTAAAGGGCGGGGGATCGCGTTGATCACGCAGTCGGGTGGGTCGGGCGTGATGATGGCGGATCGGGCCGAGGAAATCGGCCTCGACGTTCCAGAATTAAAGGGCACGACGCGTGAAAAACTTGCTGACGTCATTCCAGAATTCGGCGCCCTTGGCAATCCAATTGACGTGACAGGGCAATTCCTGGCCGATCCGAAAATTCTTAGCGACAGCGTCCGTATTGTGCTTGATGATCCCGACGTTCACATCGCTGTCGTCTGGCTGCAGCTGATGCATGGCTATGCGGATATGCTCATTGATGTCTTCCGAGAGTTGCGCGAAAGCGTCGATAAGCCGTTTATCGTCTGCTGGATCGAAGCGCCGGAAAAAGCGCGAATTGCGTTGAGGGACGCGGGTATTTGCGTGTTGCCGGCGACCGAGCGCTCCGTTGATGCGGCGGCCGGCCTCGTCGCCTTTGGTGAAGCGCAGCGCCGTCGGTCTGGAACGCCCAAACAAAAAACCGTGTTCCATGATAATCAGGTGGCGGCACCTAGTTCACCAGTACCGTCACTTGAAGCCGGCAAACGCCTGCAAGCGGCAGGCCTGCAATTGGCGGAATGTAAACTGGCACTCAATGCCCAAGAAGCTGCTGCTGCCGCTGGAAACATGGGATTTCCTGTGGCGGTAAAGATCGAATCTCCAGATATATTGCACAAAATGGATATTGGTGGTGTTCAGTTAGGGTTGATGGACGAGGAAGCAGTCCGGGCCGCTGGTGTTGAGATTCTCGATAGTGTCGCGAAATTGACGCCAGAAGCCCAAATTGATGGTTTGCTGATCCAGGCGATGGCAACGCCGACGACGGAAATTGTCTTGGGTTTGCGGCAAGATCCAGCGTTTGGGCCGGTGATTATGGTCGGCCTTGGCGGTATATTTGTTGAGGTTTTGAAGGACGTTGCCTTTGCCCGTGCACCGGTCAGCATTGCTGACGCGGGGCTGTTGCTTGACAGCTTGACGGGCAGTGCCATTTTGGAAGGCGTGCGCGGCCAGCGGCCTGTTGATCGAGGTGCTCTGACAATGGCTATTTCACAACTCTCAGATTTTGCATTGGCCAATCCGGATGTCGTGGAATTGGACCTCAATCCGGTGTTTGCCGGCCCAGACGGCGTGATTGCCGTTGATTGGTTGATGATGTCAACGGCGGGCCAACGACGAAGTTAATGTGGCCTGTGGAATTCGACGAAGGAGTTAAAGATGTCCCCAGTATTGCTTGAAAAACCCGCCGATCACATTGCGCTGTTGCGTATGAACCGGCCCGAGGCAATGAACGCGTTGAATACGGCAACCCGTGAAACTCTATGCGAGCATTTTGAGGCTTTGACTTTTGACGATGATGTGCGTTGCATCGTGATCACTGGCAATGAAGATGTATTTATCGCCGGCGCGGATCTCAAGGAAATCTCGACCAAACAGACGGCCGATTGGGCGTTCGGAGATGCCCGGCGGATGTGGCGTGTTATTGCGGCGTGTCCAAAACCAATAATATCAGCGGTCAATGGGTTCGCTTTGGGGGGCGGATGCGAACTGGCGCTGAGCACGGATGTGATCGTCGCCGGTGAAGGCGCACAATTCGGGCAGCCAGAAATTCGCGTCGGTATCATCCCGGGCGGCGGCGGCACGCAACGCCTAGTCCGCGCCATCGGTAAATACCGGGCGATGAAATTATTGCTGACCGGAGAGTTCGTCACAGCCCAGGACGCACTTGAGATGGGTTTTGTCAGTGAGGTCGTGCCGGACGCGGAAGTATTGGAAAGGGCCATGAAATTAGCTGGAAAGATTGTCCGCCAGCCGCCACTTGCCGTCAAATTGACGAAAGAGGTCGTGAATGCCGGGCTCGACGCCTCGCTTGAAACTGGTTTGATTCTGGAACGCAAAGCCTTTGAGATATTATTCGATTCCGAGGATCAAAAAGAAGGCATGCGGGCCTTCATTGAGAAACGTAAACCCGAATTCAAAGGGAAATAGAGAATGAATATCGATCCCAATCGCGAGGACCTGAATGTTGGTGTCGTCGGTGCAGGTGCCATGGGCCGGGGTATTGCTCAGGTTGCGGCGGCCGGCGGCTGTCAGGTGAAGTTGTACGACGCCAACAATGACGCCGCCAAGGAAGCCGCTGAATTCATCGGTAAGATGCTGAAGCGCAACGTTGAGAAAGGCCGGATGTCGGCTGAAGACGCTGATGTCGCGATTGCCAATATCGAGGTGATCGATGCTATGAGCGGATTTGCCGATTGCGAGATCGTTATCGAAGCTGTGGTCGAAAATCTTGATATTAAACATATCGTTTTCAGGGAATTGGAAACCATCGTTGGCCCTGAGACAATTATCGCGTCGAATACGTCGTCGTTGTCCGTCACCACCATTGCATCAGCGTGTGAAATGCCGGAGCGTGTTGCAGGTATGCACTTCTTCAATCCCGTGCCGCTGATGAAGTTGGTTGAGGTCATTGACGGGGTGCGCACCGACCCTGCCGCTGGCGATGTGCTGATGGGGCTTGGCAAGCGGATGGGCCGTGCCCCGGTGCGGGTTGCGGATGCACCAGGATTTTTAGTCAATCAAGTCGGGCGTGGCTACAACATCGAGTGCGCGCATATTGTCAGTGACGGCGTCGCAAACTTCGCAGATGTAGATCGCATCTGCCGCGATGCCGTTGGGTTCCGCATGGGGCCGTTTGAATTGATGGATTTGACCGCCGTTGATGTCACCCATCCAGCAACCGAACTTATTTATAGCCAATTTTATCATGAGCCCCGCTACCGCCCGGCGACGTTGATGCAAATGCATCTCGATGCTGGAATTCTTGGCCGCAAAGTCGGGCAGGGTTTCTACACATATGTTGATGGTAAAGCGCAGGTTGACGGTGAAGCGCAGGCGCCGGCATTCGACGGGCGTCCCGTATGGATCAGTAATGCCGAACCCGAAGCCGCTGAAAAATTGATTGCGATTGTCAAGGCTGCCGGTGCAACTGTTGAAAGCGGCGCTGCTCCATCCGATGGCGCGTTGATTCTGGTGACGCCGATTGGTAGCGATGCAACGGATTGTGCAGTTTCCGAAGGCTTGGATGCGTCCCGTACGATTGCCGTTGATTCCGTGTACGGACTGGATAAACGCCGGACGTTGATGAAAACCGCAATTACCAAATCCGAATTTGTAGATGCCGCGCACGGCCTGTTGGGTGGCGGCGACGTTCCTGCGACTGTTATCGGTGATACACCGGGGTTTATTGCCCAACGAGCGGTCGCTGCCATTTGCAATATCGGCTGTGCGGTTGCCCAGGCGCGCACGGCAACACCTGACGATATTGATATGGCCGTCGTGTTGGCGCTCAATTACCCCATGGGACCGCTGTCATTTGGCGATGCAATCGGCGCCACGACTGTACTCAAAATTCTTCGGAACATTCAACGGCTGACGGGCGATCCCCGATATCGGCCGACGCCGTGGTTGCGCCGTCGTGCGGAGTTGGGCGTCTCACTTTTGACGCCGGAAAGCTGAATTCAGGAAGGGACAAAAACAATGTTGGATGCCTATATCTATGACGGATTACGGACACCGTTTGGCCGCAATGCGGGTGCATTGGCGCCCGTTCGTCCCGATGACATGTTGGCCGGCGTGATCCGGGAATTGGTCGGTCGATCATCGTTCGATGCCGCCGATATCGATGACGTCAACGTCGGATGCGGCAATCAGGCAGGGGAAGACAGTCGCTGCGTTGCGCGCCATGCCGCATTGCTAGCGGGACTGCCCATTGAAGTGCCTGGCAGCGTTGTTCAACGCAATTGCGGCAGTGGCATGAACGCCATTATGTCTGCCGCGCATGCAATTACTTGCGGTGAAGGTGATTTGTTCGTCGCCGGCGGTGTCGAAAGCATGAGCAGAGCGCCATTCGTTGTCGGCAAGGCGGAAAGTCCCTATTCGAAAAACTTCAGTGTGTTTGAATCGTCACTCGGTGCGCGGTTTCCGAACCCGAAATTGGAAGCCGAGTACGGTGATGATGTGATGCCGGAAACCGCCGACAACCTGGCCCGAGATTTTCAATTGAGCCGCGAAGACTGCGATAAATTCGCCGCTGGATCTCAATCCAAGTATGCGGCCGCGAAAGCCGATGGTTTTTACCATTCAGAGATCATCGCCGTTAGCGTGCCTGGCGGACGCAGGAAGCCCGACATCGAAGTTTCCGAAGACGAACATCCCAGGCCAAATACCGATACCGAGACCTTGGGCGGCATGCGGCCATTGTTTGCCGATGGTGTAACGACCGCAGGGAACGCATCAGGGATCAATGACGGCGCCGCGGCGGTTATCGTGGCATCCCAGGCGCATGGCGAGAAAGCCGGCGCGGCACCGATGGCGCGCATATTGTCGACCGGCGTGGCCGGTGTGGCACCCCGGGTCATGGGATTTGGGCCTGTCCCGGCAGCCGAAAAGGCGCTTGAACGGGCGGGGCTGACCCTTTCCGACATGGACGTGGTTGAGATCAATGAAGCCTTTGCTGCGCAGGTGTTGGCCTGCATGAAAGGCCTCGATATGGATGCTGACGATGCTCGGATCAACCCGAACGGCGGGGCTATCGCCATCGGCCATCCACTTGGCGCATCGGGGACACGGATTGCACTGACGGCTATTCGTCAATTGCACCGTACCGGCGGCCGTTATGCGCTGATCAGCATGTGTATCGGTATCGGCCAGGGTATCGCCATGGTTTTGGAGCGCGCAGAATAATGAGTGACGAAAAACCTGCTTTCGTATGGGACGACCCATTCCTTCTTGACGACCAATTGTCGGAAGAAGAACGGATGATCCGCGACATGACCCGCCGGTTTGCCGACGAGCGCCTGATGCCGGTCATTGTCGACTGGAACCGCAATGAAACCTTTGATCGCGATTTGATGAAAGAGTTTGGTGAGTTGGGGTTCCTGGGTGGGGTGTTGGAAGGTTACGGGTGTCCCGGTTTGGGCCACGTCGCTTACGGATTGCTTTGCCGGGAATTGGAGCGCGCCGATACGGCGTTTCGATCCGCCGTTGGCGTGCAATCGGGCCTCGCAATGGGGGCGATCCACAGCTATGGCAGCGAGGAACAAAAACAACGCTTTCTGCCGAAGATGGCGTCCGGCGAGCATATCGGCTGCTTCGGCTTGACCGAACCCGATCACGGCTCGGATCCTTCGGGGATGAGATCACGGGCCAAGAAAGACGGGGCCGGATACCGCATGACCGGCAACAAGATCTGGATCACCAACTCGCCGCTGGCTGATGTCTTGGTCGTCTGGGCGAAAGATGATGACGGCGCCATTGGCGGGTTCATCCTTGAACGCGGCATGGACGGCCTGCAAACACCGAAGATCGAAGGAAAATTCGGTGTCCGCGCCTCGTCCACTGGCGAGATCGTCATGGACAATGTGTTGATCCCTGAAGAGAATCGGCTGCTCGACGTCAAAGGCCTGGGGGCCGCCTTGTCATGCCTCAGCCGGGCCCGCTTCGGCATCAGCTGGGGCGCCATGGGGGCCGCCGAGTTCTGTTGGCATATGGCGCGCCAGTACACCATGGACCGCGAACAGTTCGGCCGGCCCCTGGCGGCCAACCAACTGGTGCAGAACAAGCTTGCCGACATGCAGACGGAAATCACGCTCGGGCTACAGGGCGCGCTGCGTGTCAGTCGGATGCAGGAAGAGGGCCGGGCAACACCGGAAACAATTTCGCTGATCAAGCGTAACAATACCGGCAAAGCCCTGGACATCGCGCGGATGGCCCGCGACATGCTGGGTGGCAACGGCATATCCGACGAATACCACGTGATTCGCCACATGTTGAACATGGAAGTCATCAATACCCTGGAAGGCACCCACGATATTCACACGTTAATCCTGGGCCGCGCCCAAACCGGCATTTCAGCCTTCGCCAATTAACACTGGCTGGTATAAGCTCTGGCAGGTAATGAATCGTTAAAGAACGAGCGCCACAATGACGGTTCCCAAGATGTTGGGAGGGTAGGGTTGAGCGAACGTGAACCGGCTTCCGGAGCTTCTGGCTTCGGCGCCAGTATCCAGCACGAAGTTGATCATTTGTCCGACTACAAAATGTACGGGCAGGTGATGAATATTGTCGGTTTGCTGATCCACGTCGGTGGCGTCACCGGCAGTCTCAGTGTCGGCGATCATTGTATCATTCACGCCCGCAAGGGCCGCAAAGTTACCTGCGAGGTCGTCGGCTTCGCCGATGGCAATGCCTTGGTCATGCCGTTCAGCACGGTTGACGGAATCGGCATGGGTGCGCGAGCCGAAGTCAGCACAACAGAGCCAGTGATTTATCCGTCCATGGAATGGCTAGGGCGGGTCATCAACGCGTTTGGTGAACCGGTTGACGGCAAGGGGCCGTTGCCGTCCGGCAACAAAGGCTATCCCATTCACGCATCCCCGCCGCCGGCCCATATGCGCAAGCGTGTCGGCGCCAAAATGGATCTCGGCGTTAGATCCATGAACACCTTTCTGACCACCTGCCAGGGCCAGCGTATGGGCATCTTCGCGGGCTCGGGTATCGGCAAATCGACCCTGCTTGCCATGATGGCCAGAAACACCGACGCCGAGGTCAGTGTCATCGGGTTGATCGGCGAACGGGGCCGCGAAGCGCGCGAATTTATTGAAGATCATCTGGGCGAGGAAGGCATGCGACGCAGCGTGATCATCGTCGCGACGTCTGACGAATCACCCCTGGTCCGCCGCCAGGCTGCCTACTTGACCTTGGCCGTCGCCGAGTTTTTCCGCGATCAGCCGAAGGAAGTTTTGGTGTTGATGGACTCAGTCACCCGCTTCGCCATGGCACAACGTGAAATCTCGCTGTCCGCCGGCGAACCCCCGACGTCGAAGGGATACACGCCCTCGGTTTTCGCGCAAATGCCGCGCCTGCTTGAGCGCGCCGGCCCCGGCACCGAGAAACAGGGCTCGATCACTGGGCTGTTCACGGTTTTGGTTGAAGGCGACGATCATAATGAACCGGTGTCCGATGCGGTGCGTGGCATATTGGACGGCCACGTGGTTCTGGAACGCAATATCGCTGAACGCGGTCGCTATCCGGCGGTGAATATTTTGCGTAGCATTTCCCGAACCATGCCGGCGTGTAACACCGCCGAACAGACCGCCGCCGTGACCCGCGCCCGGCAATTGATGTCGACCTATGAAGACATGGCAGAATTGATCAGGCTGGGCGCCTATCAGCGTGGCACGGACCCGCAGGTCGATGAGGCGATCCATTATCATCCCGCGTTGGAAGCGTTCCTGACGCAAGAGATCAACGAAGCGACAAGCTTGGATGCCTGCTATCAGCAATTGTTTGAAATTCTGGGCATGAGCGCCGCACCAGCAGAGCCCGCACCCGAGGCGCCGCCAGATGCTCCACCCGGCGCGCCGCCACAGCCCGCGCCGGCGGAATGAACGCTCAAATGAATAACGGCTTGATGATCCATGGCTAAAGGCATCCCAACATTGATTCGCGTGAGCGAATGGACGGTCGATGAAAAACGCCGTGTCCTAGGCGCGCGCCTGAAAGAACTGGATGATCTACAAACAGGTCTGGTGAATTTGGAGCAAGAGGTCGTGCGCGAGCAACGCACGGCGCAGGCCAATCCCGAGCTTGCCGGATTTTTATACGGCAATTACGCCGATCAGGTCATCCATCGCCGTGAGCAGCTCAATTCCAACATCGCGTCGAAGGAAAATGAAGTCACAGTCGCCCGTGACGCGCTCAGCGAAGCCTACCGTGAACTCAAGAAATACGAAGTGGTGAATGAAAACAACATGCGCAGAGCCGAAGAAGAGCTGGCACGCAAGGAGCAGATTGAACTCGACGAACTGGGTCAGCAAGCCCGGGAATTTCGCGACCGGCAATAGCGAACCCGTGTGTTCATGCGCCTAGTGAAATGCGCCGCATATTACCGTCTACAGACGATTTATTTTCCTCTTAAGGTATTGAAAAATAATAAGAATAATGCCATCAAAGCGGCCCTAAGATGTACCCGAAAGTACGCAAAGGTCCGCATTGGTGGACAATGGTGGACATTTTTTCTAATTCGCTTTTGTTTTCAATAACTTGAAATGCGTACCTTTTGTGTACTTCGGGTCTCGGAGTGGTCATTCCGTCACATTCGGCGCCGGCCAACGCGCACCATAAAACCGCACGCCGATACCGTCGCTATCTTTATTCGCCGACCCAGGCTGCTGTGCTCGGTCGCGGCCGGATTCTTCAATCCCCCGGCGCCAACAACCCCGTCGGTTCCGGTGGTGCCGCGCAATCCCCCAAGGAACCGAACGACCGTATTCACAATGTAAAATAGCGAGCAAGCACACCGGTTTGGGCATGCCGCTGACATTGATATGGGTGTGGGAAATATTTCCGCAAAAGGGATTTGAAATTTATTTTGCCGGCCGATGCAAGCTAACCGATTTCCGCTATTGAGCGAAAAGCAGCCTTGCTGCGGACTCCAATATAATTATGGCTTTTGACCCTAAGCGGACATTTCAGTCTTCTTTTGACCCGCTGCTCTGAACCTCATCCGTCAAGTTCTTTTTTGATAGACTTGACCAACTCCGGCACGTTGAACGGTTTGGTTAAGTAGTCTTTGAACCCTGCGGACATGCTTCGTTCTACGTCACTTTTCATAGCGGCGGCGGAGATTGCAATGACGGGGATGTCTTTGGTTGCATCGTTCGCACTTAGTGCGTGCATGGCGGCGACTCCATCAATGCCGGGCAGGTTGATATCCATTAGAATAAGGTTAGGTTGCTGTTCCGAAGCCATCGTCATTCCCAGTTCGGCATTGTGGGCTGAGATCAGGGTCAGGCCATCCATTTCCTCGATGACGGCCTCCATCAATTGCAGGTTGGCCGGGTTGTCCTCGATATAAAGGATCTCGGCAGCCATATTTGATTGATTTTGATCTGCATCCGTTTTCGATACCTCGACCGGTTCCATTCTGTTGGCCAATGTGCGTTCGATTGCCGGAAACTTAATCCAGAACGTCGATCCTTTCCCAACCTCGGTGTCATATCCAATTTCGCCTCCCATGGCTTCGACCAATTGCTTGGTGATGGTCAGGCCGATGCCCGTGCCCTCAATTTCTCCCGCCTCCTGACCAAGACGGTTAAACGGCTCGAATAATCCGATCTGATCTTCATCGGCAATGCCGGCGCCGGTATCGACCACTAAAATCCTTATGGCGTTATCGGAAACATCCTTGGTTGTCAGCGTCACAGTGCCACCCTCGCGATTATACTTGACGGCATTGGAGAGAAGATTGAGCAGGACCTGCTTAAACCGGGTGTAGTCGGCGTTGACGGTCTGGGTTGCGGTTAAATCGTCGCTGATGGTCAATCTTCGGTCGATTGCGCTCTTGTTGATCAATCCCAAGAAATGGTTTCCGCCAGCCACGATATGATCGACGCATTTTTTCTGAAATTCGCCGAGAGGTTCCCTGTGGCCACGCTCCAGCATCTGACTGAATCCGAGGATGGCATTCAAAGGCGTGCGCAGTTCATGGCTCACAGAAGACAGAAATTCGGATTTGGCATTGTTGGCTGTTTCGGCGCTTTCTTTGGCCTCCAGCAATTTTCTCTCTATCTGTTTATGTTGAGTAATGTCGATGGCAATCGTTCCGATGGAATTAATTTTACCGTCTCTTGTTTTGACCGGGAATTTTATGACTTGTCGGTCATATAACGATCCGTCCTTGCCCCTAATTTGAACCTCATACTGATTGGGCTTGCCGGTTTCGAGGACGGTTTTCTCATTATTACTCATGTCGGCGGCAATGGGCGCGTCGAATGCGAACTCGCTTGCCCGCTTTCCGATGATATCTTCGGGCGTTAAGCCGTACCAATCCGCATAAATATTGTTGATCAATTGATAGCGGCCGGTCGTATCCTTGAAATTCATGTTCAAAGGCGTATTGTCAAATATCGCCTGAAGTATCGAGATGTTTTCTGACACAGCCAATTCCGCGTGCTTGCGGTCCGTGATATCCGCATGCCAGGAAATAATCACATCCTCACCTTCAAAACGCGCTTGGTGTCAAAAAAATTCACACCACCAACGGGTCCCGTCTTTTCGATATCTCTCCATCACGACTTCGGTTTGAAAGTTCCCTTCCTTACTCGAGCGCCTAAGGTTCTCAAGGTCTTCTGGATTCACATAACTTTCCGACGCGGAAAAATGCAGCATGTCTTCGCTTGATTCGAAGCCGAACATCTCAACCATTCGCTTGTTCGCAAATAACCGCTTGTCGGGGTTATTTCTTGATACGATTGACACGCCGAAGGGGCTGCTCTCGAGAATCAAACGCAATCCTAAATGGTTCTCCTGATGCCGTGCGTCAGCAATTTTGAGATCAGCGGCCGAGATGTGGTCTTGTCGGTATCCATCATTCTCCAGCCTTAGAGCCGCGCATTCCGATTCAAGAATTTTGACTTTGTGTCGGAGAAGATTCCGTTCGGAATTTTCTGTCGAATTTGTCTCTGTCATTTATTCGAATCCGCGTCCGTATGCTAGAAGGATATCCTGTGATAGAGGATATCTGGAAACTTATTGCGTGCCCTTTGAAGAATGTATCGAATTATCTTCGAATCAAAAAGCTGGCATTATTCGCACATCCGACATTCGACTGCTTCAGGCTATTTCAGACATCCTGATGGGCCACGAATGACGTTTGGTTTGCATTGTGAAGCGGATATTAATAGGCGTCTTGGGAAAGGTTCAGTGAAGGCCGCTGGTATTTGAGTGAACCGACAAACTATTCTCTCGCTAAATCGGCGTCAGCCGGTAGAGCAGGTCATCATTCCGCCAGCCGGGCTGGCGGTCTTCGATGGTGACGTCGTGGGTGAGGGCTTGGTCATTTTCCGGATCACCGGTTCGCAGATTGGCCTGTGCCCAGCGGGTTAGCAGTTCGTTGGAAATGTCTTTGGCAGCCGCGACGGCCACCTCTTCGAGGGTGTTCCAAGTCAGCGCTTCGAGGGTCTCCAAGTAGGCCTGAAAGCTTTCAGGCGTGACGACGTAGCGGTCGGGGACATAGCGAATGGCGATGCTGACGGGGTGATCGAAGCCGGTGAGTGTAAGTTGGCCTTGGATGCCGGTGACATAGTCGGCGCCACCGCCGGGGTTATCCAAGCCTTTGAGAACGGCGCGGCGTTTGAAAACATCCATGTCTTGGACGCCGGTCATACGACGACACCCAATTTCCCACTGTCCGCGTCACCGATGGCGTCGATGAATTTCGGCGGTGCGGCCTGAAAACCCAACTGGCCGGTAATGCCGGTGATGTCGTTGGCGTTTTCAAAAATTTGGCGAATGTCGTTTTGAATGCGATTGGGGATTTGATTGTCGGTACGTATTATCAAGTCGAAGCGCTTGTCGGCGTTATGAACCAATCCATCCAATTGGACGCGGCCCATACGGCTGAAATCAACATCCACAATAAACCGGGTGCCGGGTTCCGATTGTTCGTCGTCGTCTTCGTCATCGGCCGTCTGGCGGCGCAGGTAGAGTTGAATTTGTTGAATTTCAGCGCCGCTTGCCATTGGGATCGGCAAGGCGCGCCATTCATTGCTGGGGGGCTCTTCCGCGACCCGACCGAGAGTTTTAAAGTCTTCTTTGAGGCGGTTTAAAAGATCCGGCCTGAGTTTTTGTAATGCCCGCGTGGGCCCATCGCCCATCCACGATGCCAGTTCACCGCCGCGGACCCCCATGATGAACAGCAATATATTCGCCGCCAGCGCTGCATCCGGGCGCGGCAGGACGGCATTGATCATCTGCAGTGCAGCCGACGGGCTGCCCACACGCAGCGCCCCGAATGTCTCATCGAGTGCCGGCCATTGTCGGGATTGTAAAATCGCGTGACTGAGGCGTTTGGAGACCGCCTCATCGATGGGCGCGTTCTCTAGCTTTGGCAGCGACATAATATCCAAACTGATCTTTGTGCCCGCCGGCAGAGCCGAAGACGTTGCCAAAGAAATTGGTCCGGCGTGGGTTTGTACAACCGTTTGGCCGGTCGCCGACGTCGCCGATACCACACCATTGATCGGTTGCCCGACGAGCAAGGGCGCTGTGGTTGATGATGGGAAGCTCGGCGTACCCGAGGTCGCGGTCGGCGGCTGCAGGGATGTCACCCGCACACTGAAAGCGTTGCCCGCGGGGATGCTGACTGTGCCGGAAGGTTTTGCCGCCCCGGACTTTGCCGCACTTTTCGCACCGCCATAGGCGGCGATGGCTTGGGCGCCGGAGGTGGCGCCACGCGCACCGGCGGCCTGTCCCGGCACTGCAGCGCCAGTTGCGGCGGCGCCTTTGAGGGAACCAGTAGATGCCACTGTACTCAATCCGGCTGCTGGGCGTCCCGCTGTCGGCGTGGTCTTGGTTGATGGTGTGCTAACCAAGGTTGGCCTTAGCAAGGTGGCGGCCAGTATGCCGCCGGTGGTCAATTGAACCGGCGGCGTAGCGATTGCCCGTGCCGTGGCCGCCGTGGCGTTCGCCTGGGAGCCGGTTAACGATGGGGTGGCGGCCGCGCCTGTCGCCGACGGTACGTTCCCGATTTGCCCGGGATTAGGAGTGTTGAGGCCCAGATTGCGCAGCGCCGCGTTCGGCGGTTTGCCGTGGATGGACGTGATGAGCAGATAAAGCTGGCGCGCCAGGGTTTGCACCTGCAGCTGTATCGGCCCTTCTTTCGGCAAGGCGACGTTCGATTGAAATAGAAACCGGCCAAGCCGTGATTCAACTTCGACCCGTCCATCCGGCATTGTCGCGACAATAATTGCGTCAATGCGCGTGCCCGCGGCAACCGAGGTCAAGCTGGTTGGTGGATTGCTGACAACCGCGGTCGGTTGCGCAGCCGTTTGAGGGATCGGCGATGGCGGCGGCGGTGGTGTGACGGTTGCCATGGGTCTCGAGTGTCGCGTCCTTTTAGGTGGTCAACTTGTCGGCAATTTTTTCAATGTCTTCGGCGGCTTCGGTGTTCGGGTATCGCGTCAGCAAGGGGGTTTGGTTGCGGATTGATTCGCCGACCCGTGGGTCACGCCGAATAATCCCCAGCAGCGGTGGTGAGATTTTCAAAAACCCCTGGCACGCCTTGAGCAGCGTATTGTATGTGCGCTCGCCTTCGCGGGTTGAGTTGACGCCGTTTGTGACGATTTGAAAATCCACCTCGGGGCGTTCCGCGTTGGTGACCTTGATAAAAGCGTAGGCGTCCGTGAGCGACGTCGGTTCGTCCGTCAGCAACACGGCACATCGGCCCGCATTATGGGTGAGCTGGCGGACCGTGCGTTCGACACCGGCGCCCAGATCCAGAAAAACGAAATCGTAATTTGATGCCAGCAAGGACAGATCATCGCCCAGCATCTGCAATCGGCTGGCGGCGACGTTCGCCAATCCACCGGAGCCCGACCGCCCGGCAATGACGTGGAAGCCACCATCAGTATAATCAAGCACCGCCTGATTGAGCGTTAACCGCCCGGCAATAACGCCTGACAGGTCCTGTTTCGGCATCAACCCCAATTGAATATCCAGATTGGCGAGACCGAGATCGCCATCGAACAGCAAGACGCGATATCCGCGCAAGGCCAGCGCGTGGGCGAGGGTGATGGAGAACCAGGTCTTGCCGACCCCACCCTTGCCAGACGCCACGGCAATCATATTGCGTTTCTTGGCGCGGGCGCCCGGCTGCGGTGTCGGTATTTCGCTATTCATGGGGAAGCCTCAGCGGTGTTTTGTTGGGGGGCAGGATTTGTTTCTTCCGTGTGCGGCATGAGCAACCGCGCCAGCGCAAGGGGTGATAAGGGTATTAAAC
The DNA here is from genome assembly GCA_018665815.1 of Rhodospirillaceae bacterium. Taxonomy (GTDB): domain Bacteria; phylum Pseudomonadota; class Alphaproteobacteria; order Rhodospirillales; family Casp-alpha2; genus UBA3470. The sequence continues at coordinate 7,116 of JABJBP010000122.1, read as the reverse complement.
CGTCGGCAACTTGGGCGGAAATGCTGACATCGGCAAAATTCAATCCGGCGCCGTCGGCGGCAGCAAGCAATCCGCCATACCGCCGTGTGATATCCATACGGGTGACGATCATGCATTTGGCGCCGATATCGGCGTAGGCGCGCGCCATGTCGGCGGCTTCCATAGGATCGCCGCCGGCGGGTAGGGTCAGCACAACCGAACCGCCTGCGGCTTCACAGAGCGCCAGCAGATCGTCCATTTCTTTTTCGTCATAAGGATTGCAGCCCGGCGTATCGATTATGACCCGCTTTCCTTTGAGAACATCGGCGCTGAGTGCCTGGCCAAGATCATCCGGGGTCGGTGCTGTGCCCAGCTCAATATCAAGAATGCGCGTAAATGCCGCCAATTGTTCGCCGCCGCCGGCGCGTTTGGTATCCGCCGTCAGCACCCCGACGTGGCGGTTCGCCACACGTTCGCGGGCGCAAAGTTTCGCCGCCGTGATGGTTTTGCCGCTGCCCGGCGGGCCGACAAGTAGCAAGGGGCCTTCAGGCCAATCGTCTTCGAGGGGTGGGAAGGAGAAATATTCGTCCAAGGCTGCGCCCAGACACGTTGCTGCGGTTGATTTGGGGGATTGCGCCTCGACAGCCGCCGCCGCCTTGGCCAATCGGCTGCTCAGCCAGGGTGGCACGCCGTGATAGGCGAGGGCTTGGCGTATTGTCGCCTCGGTCTCATCGGGAAACACCAGGGGCTCGCGTTCCTCGATATCCTCGTTCGCTGGTAGCACCGGATCGATGGCCGCGGTGACACAGGTCGAGCCGTCGGACCCCGTCCGGGTGGAGACCATGATCGCTTCATCGCCAAGCTCGCCGCGGACCATGCTCATGGCGGCAACTGTCGTTTCGGCGGTGTACGTTTTGACACGCATGTGTTCGGGGCCTTTCGGTCGCTCCGGCTATTATACCTGACCGACGGTCTTTATTTTGGCTTTTGGATGAACTTCGTTTTGCGACATGACGACCGTCATCGGCCGGAACCGTTCGACGATGGAGCGCACGAAAGGACGAATGCCCGGACTGGTCAGCAATACCGGCGCCTCGCCCATCATGGCTTGGCGCTCAAAACCATTGCGTAGGGCTGTAATGAATTCCTGCAGACGGGTCGGCTGCATGCTCAATTGCTTGTCTTCACCCTGGCCAACAAGGCTTTCCGCGAAGGCCTGCTCCCACTGTGGCGACAGTGTCATCATCGGGATGACTTCTTGGGCGTTGGTGTTTTGGTCGCTGATCTGGCGCGCCAGACGGGCCCGGACGTGTTCGGTGATTGTCATCACATTGCGGCTGTGCCCGCAGGCCTCGGCGACACCTTCGAGGATTGTCGGCAGGTCGCGTATGGAAATGCGCTCGGCCAGCAAGTTCTGGAGAATACGCTGAATGCCACCCAGAGAAATTTGCGCAGGGATCAGATCGGTGATCAGGGCCTGATGATCCTTGTCGAGTTCATCAAGGAGTTTCTGGGTCTCCGAATAGGACAACAATTCAGCCATGTTGTCCTTGATAACCTCGGTGAGGTGCGTAGTGATCACCGTCGCTGGATCAACAACTGTATAGCCCCGGAAAAGCGCCTCCTCGCGGTTGGCGTCTTCGATCCACATGGCCGGAAGCCCAAAAGTCGGCTCTGTCGTTTTCTCGCCGGGTAGGGAGATGTCCTCGCCGCGCGGATCCATGACCAGCATCATATTCGGCCGCAGCTCGCCGTTGCCGGCGTCAATTTCCTTAACCCGGATGATGTAGGTATTGGCCGGCAATTGCATGTTGTCTTGAATGCGGACCGATGGCATGACGAAGCCGACGTCGGCCGCCATTTGGCGGCGCAGCGCCTTGATCTGATCGGTCAGGCGTTGGCCCTCTTTCGGCGCACTGATCAATGACAACAAGCCATAACCCAATTCAAGGCGCAGATAGTCAATACGCAGCGCGCTGGAAATCGGCTCTTCCGCCAACGCCGCCGGGTCAATCGCCCCTTCCTCCTCTTCGATGAGGGCCTGTTCCTCGATCTCGCGGGACCGGGCGTTAACGAAGAACGCGGCAAGGCCTGTCGCACTGGCAAGAAGGAGGAACGGAAAGACGGGAACGCCCGGAAGAATTGCCAAGGCGACCAGCAGAAATGAGACCATCCCCAAGGCTTTTGGTTTGCCGCCAAGTTGCTTGAATAAAGCGCTCTCGGTTTTTTCCCCAATCCCTGCCTGGGTCACCATCAAGCCTGCCGAGGTCGAGACGATCAGCGCGGGGATTTGTGAGACCAGCCCGTCGCCGACGGTTAACCGCGTGTAAGACTCGGCGGCATCGGCGAAGCTCATGTCCTGTTGAGCGACGCCAATAATCATGCCGGCCACGACATTGATAAACGTGATCATGATTCCGGCGACGGCATCGCCGCGGACAAACTTCGAGGCGCCGTCCATGGCGCCGAAAAATGAGCTTTCCTCTTCCAATTCCTTGCGCCGTGCTCGGGCTTCGGACTCGTCAATGAGCCCGGTCGATAGATCGGCATCGATGGCCATCTGCTTGCCCGGCATGGCATCCAGGGTAAACCGTGCTGAAACTTCGGCAATTCGGCCCGAACCCTTGGTGATGACGATGAAATTTACAATTACCAGAATCGCAAAAACAATGATCCCGATGACGAAATTGCCGCTCATGACGAACCCGCCGAACGCCTGAATAACGTCGCCGGCGGCGCCGGGACCTTCGTGGCCGTGAGCCAAAATCAGCCGTGTCGACGCTAAATTAAGGCTCAGTCGGATCATTGTTGCCAACAGCAATACAGTTGGAAAAGCATTAAAATCCAATGGCTTGGAAACAAAAAGGGCGGTCATCAGAATCAACACCGAGAAGGTGATGGAAAATGCCAGGCTGACATCCAACATCCATGTCGGCATCGGCAGAATGAGGACGACGAGAATACCGACGACGCCCAGCGCCAGCATGATATCGCCGCGTTTGAAGGCTGCGGTGATTTTGTCACCGATATTAAACGGCTCTCCCGCTACCTCTTCTTCTTCGACGGGAAGCGGAGATGCCTCCGCCATTTACGCGGCCCCCGGGCCGGCTTCGCCGGGTACGGGAACGGCAAAGCCCTGGGTGCCGTATATCTTCAGCTTATTGCGAAGTGTACGAATGGAAATGCCGAGAATATTTGCGGCATGGGTGCGATTACCCAGGCAATGCTGGAGAGTATCAATAATCAGATCGCGTTCCACTGCGGCGACGGTTCTGCCAACCATGTTTTGCTGATCGTCCTGTCCTGATCCCGCTTCGCCGGTGCCTTGGCCATCGTGGCCGCTTGCGGTCTCGGTCAATAATATCGCATCGATACCAATTTCATCAGCAGTAGTTAAGAGAACAGCGCGATGCATCGTATTCTCCAGTTCGCGAACATTGCCTGGCCAACTATGTTGTTTCAAAGCCGCCAAGGCCTCGCTGTTGATCGGCCGGTCCGCAATGCCGTTGGCGTCCGAGTATTTTTTGACAAAAAATTCGGCAAGGATCGGAACATCATCCGGTCGTTCGCGCAGCGCCGGCAGTTTCACGGTCATCACGTTGAGCCGGAAAAACAAATCTTCGCGGAAATTTCCCTGGGCAACTTCATCTTCCATTTTGCGGTTTGACGTGGCGACGATGCGCACATTCACTTTGACGGGCTTGCCGCCGCCAACGCGGTCAATTTCGCGCTCCTGCAAGGCTCGGAGAAGTTTGGCCTGCAAGCGCGGATCCATTTCGCTGATTTCATCAAGCAGCAATGTGCCGCCATTGGCTTCCTCGAATTTTCCGATGCGCCTGGCCACGGCGCCGGTGAAGGCGCCTTTCTCATGGCCGTATAGTTCCGATTCCAATAGATTCTCAGGAATTGCCGCGCAATTGACTGCGACAAACGGACCGCCTTTGCGTTTGCTCTTGTTGTGAATAAACCGCGCCATCATCTCCTTGCCGGTTCCCGACGGGCCGGTAATGAGAATACTTGCGTCACTGGGGGCAACCTGTTCCGCCAATCGCAGAACTTCGGCCATACGGGCATCTTTGTGGATAATGGCATGATTTTCTTCGGCCACCGCTTCGAGAACGGCGGCGATAAGTTCCGCGTCGGGTGGCAATGGCAGGTATTCCTTCGCACCCGCTCGAATGGCCTGCACCGCGGCCTGGGTGTCCGTTCCCGTGCCACAGGCAACGACGGGCACGGAAAATCGCTCGGCTTCAAGCGATGTTATCAATTTGGCGATCTCAATTTGCACATCTGCCAGAATCAGTTCCGTTCCTTGTCCGGCGCGCAATGCTTGCAACCCCATTTCAATGGTATCGGCCTGTTGAACCTTGGCGCCACGCTTGATCGCAATCTGGCTGGCAGCGCCAATTTGGCCGTTCAATGTCCCAATGATCAGTATGCGCATGTGTCTTGGATTCCCTCGGGGGTGCTAGTCAAAATAATGGACGCGTTGAGCGGGCGGTAGGACGCTGTTGAGCAGCATCTCCAGGCGCCGTGGATTTTCCTGATTGCCGATTGATGACGCGCCCATCAGATACAAATTGTTGACCAATGCTTCATCCTGCGAATTTCTCTCTAATTTCGATGCCAAGGGCAGGACACCATGTTTGCCAACACGGCACCATAGAAGGTCGTCAGCAAGGCCACGGCCATGCTTGGGCCAATTGTGGTCGGGTCATCCAAATTCCCAAGCATTTGAACAAGACCGATCAAAGTACCGATGAGGCCCATGGCGGGCGCGAATTCGCCCATTTTCCGCAAAACGCTAGTGCTTTTTGAATGGCGCTGCACTGTCGCCTGCAAATCGCGCCGCATGATGCTTTCCACCTCTTCGCCAGGCGTGCCGTCGACAACCATGGACATGCCCTTGTGCAAAAATGGCTCGTTTTGCATGGAACCGATAAGATTCTGTAACGCGAGCACGCCTTTATTTCTTGCCAATTCGGAAATTTGGAGAACTTGGGTTGCGGCTTCCGAAGGGTCGCGGGAACTGTAAAAAAAGATTTTCCCAATGACCCGCATGGTTCGGCCCATTTCCTTTAATGAATAACATGCCGTTGTGATCGCAAATGTTCCGCCGATGACAATGAGGATCGATGGGGGATTGATAAAACTTTCCGGCGAGCCGCCCAGTACAATCGCCGCGCCGACCATGGCAAATCCACACAACAGCCCGACGACGGTTGCAATATCCATCGATGTCCGGGCCTTAGGGACGTAAATGTGATCACCGGCTTCGGCCATTCAGCGTGCCTCAACCCCGGTCCGTCTTGATGATTTCCGTCATTGTCACACCTAATCGGTCCTCGACGACGACAACTTCACCGCGGGCAACAAGGCGATTGTTAACATAGATATCGATGGCTTCACCGACTTTACGGTCCAGTTCGACGACGGCGCCACGGCCCAATTTGAGAAGTTGACTGACTTGCATTGTTGATTTGCCGAGCACTGCCGAGACCTGCACGGGGATATCATAAACCGCTTCCAAATCTTTCGCCCCGCGGGGTAAATCCCCGACTTCGGGAAGGCCGCTTGAATCCAACGGCGGGGCTTCGTTTTCGGCAGCCGCTGGGGCTTCGCCGGCAACATCGAGATCCTCGAATTCCAGGTCCTTATCCGCGGGCATCATCGTCTCCTGTAGTCAGGTCGGTGTCGTCAGCGCTTACGGAATCGCTGTCCTGAGCAGGCGGCACAGGTGGTCCATCAACACTATTATCTTCTAGCGACGCTTCGTCATTCAGTATACCGCCGTTCGTATCGGGTGCCATGCTTCCTGGCCCGGCCTGGAGATGCGCTTGGGTCATGGCTTGGGCGACTTCAGGTGGCAACCCCATATCAATGCTGGCGGGGGCGTCGGAATTTTCCGAGACGTCCTCACCAGTCGGTGCCTCTGCCGGCACGGAACCTTTAGTTTCCGCGGCCTCCAGGGTCTCAGAGGGCGATTCGACATCGCTGGTCACCAATGTTTCCTCCGGACCGTTGGACGGGGTAGATAGGGCTTCTGTTCCTTCCAAACCTGGTGCAGCGCCGGACTCGATATTATTCTGAACCGGTTGATCTGCTGGCGTCGGCGGCTCATGTGCTGCCAAATCGCCTTCCGATTCGTTTATCGAGGCATTGGCGTCGATCTCAATCCCGTCGCTAGGTTTCATACCTTCGACCAACATTTGGTCATCAGTGTCACTGGTCGCGGTGCCATTCTCCTCGATTTGCACGACGACTTCTTCTCGGACTGTCCCGAGGTTTTGTTCGACGATTTCATCAATGCGGCTCCAGATGCTGGCGGCGTCCCGTTCGGCACTACCACTACTCCAGTTGATCCTGCAATCACCGGATGCCATTTCCTCGTCTTCGAGCAAAATGATCTGTCCTTCAAAATTTGAATCCTTGGCAATCTCGTCGATGCGTAACCCGAGAGTCTCTTTAATTTCGGGATTTAGGTGAATGAGAACCCTTGGTTCTTCGAGTACTTCCGCTAGAACCTCCCGAACCATGGCCTCAACTTCGCCCAGCCCATGAATTTCATTTAAATGTGGAAAGCATTTCCGCGATATAGCGACAGCGATGTTGACGGCGTCTGCAAAAGTCTCCGCATTTCCAATGGTTTGGCGTTTGAAAAGGTCGTCAATATTGGCGCTGATGATGCCCAGCGCATCGTTTATTTTTGTCTCAATGGCATCTGCAGCTTCGCGAATTCCGGTGTCCTTGCCGGCTTCGAAGCTCTCGTCGCGCGCGGCATCCAATTCATCTTCAGTAAATGTTTGGATTTCTTCCTCGGGCTCTTCAAATTCGCTATCTTCTGCAATTGAGCCGTCTACGGCCCCTTCCTCGGTGACGTCTACCTCGTCGAAAGAGACTTCGAACATAAATTTTTCGATTCCGCCCATGGGCTCACTGGCATCCGTTGGTTTTTGTGTTGGTGAATTGTCAGTCATTGTGGGAACCCGTCAATACACCAATTCGGACTCGTCGTCACCGCCGGCGATAACAATTTCACCGGAATCGGACAGGGCCTTGGCGATGGTGACGATCCCTGATTGCGCCTCGTCGACGTCTTTCAGGCGCACCGCACCCATGGCCTCCATGTCTTCCTTC
>JABJBP010000121.1 GCA_018665815.1 Rhodospirillaceae bacterium | reverse complement strand
CTGGACCATGGCTTGCGGCAGTGGTTCTGCACTGGCCAATCTGATTTCCGGCCGCGCGCCCGGTATTGATATGACCGGGCTGGGTGTGGAGCGGTTTCGCGCGATATAGGGTTTCGACGGCGCTTGGCGACGGCTACCAGGACGGCCAGTTCTTCTCGACGTCGATCCGTCGTTCTTCGGTGCGTCTCCGGGCCTCGCGGCGCTCTGCGGCACGGCGGTCTTCGCCGCTCCAATCAACCGAGCCGTCTGTTTGGCGGCGGTCATCGGCCCGCCGGTCATCGTCATCACGGCGGTCATCTCCGCGGCGGTTTTCTGATTGACCGGTTTCTGGCGTGTCCGTCATGAAGTCCCCAATTCACAAGCTTTCCAGCATGGAATGCGAAATCCATTGACGATCCATTTATTTTGAATTAGAACATAATAAGAACATTAAAGGATCATTCTGTGTACAATATCGTGGAGAAAACCGACCCCGATGGTCGGCAAAGGGACGGTTTGACGGTGCCGTCGGCTGAGCCGTCCCAGGATACACAAGGCGATTTACGCCGTCGGATTGAGTTCCTTGAACGTCCAGCGTTGGCCAAGGCGGCGTCGGGGGTAGCGCTTTCTCTAGGGATTGCGGAAATCGACGGGGCCCTGCCCGGGGGCGGACTGGCGCTGGCGTCGGTGCATGAGGTTTGCGGCGCATCGTCGCTGACCCCAGCACTTGGGTTTTCGGCGGCGCTTCTGGGCCGGGCAGCCGGACGTACGGGCACCGTGCTTTGGTGCCGGCGTAGCGGCGAACTTTACGCACCGGGCCTGACGGCTTTTGGATTGAGACCGGATAACCTGATTGTGGTGCAGGCCAAAAGTGACAAGGACATTCTCTGGACCATGGAGGAAGGATTGCGCAGTGGCGCACTGAGCGCGGTCTTGGGCGAACCCGGAACCATTTCACCAATAGCGCTGCGCCGTTTGCAATTGGCGGCCGAGACTGGCGGCACGATGGGATTGTTACTGGGACTTGAGAAACACCAGACGGTATCCGCTTCGGCAATGACCCGTTGGCGGGTTGAGACAGCGGAAAGCCGCCACCCGCTGGGCCCTTGGCCCGGCGTTTCATCGTGGCAAGTGGATCTGATGCGCTGCCGAAATGGCGCGCGCGGATCATGGCGCGTGGAATGGCGTGATGGATATGCAAACGATAATCCCCAAACAGGCGGCCCAGACTCAGACAGCAAGGCGGGTCATTTCGCTTTGGTTGAACCGCTTCGCCACGGACCGCATCAGACGCCGCGAAGCCATGCAGGCGGGGCAGATTTCGAACTCACCCGCCTTGCTGTCTGAACCACTGGTTACAGTGCGCGCCGAACGCGGCGGCTGGACTTTGGCTGCGCTTAATGATGCTGCTGCCGTCGCCGGTCTGCGCCCAGGCCTGCCGCTGGCCGATGCCCGCGCCCTTTGCTTGGGGTTGAAAAGTGTTGAAGCAGACCCGGCTGGTGACCGACGGGTGCTGGAGGCCCTGACCGACAGCTGCCGCCGTTATACCCCTTGGGCGGCGAATGATCCGGGCGTGGACGGAATCTGGCTTGATATCAGCGGTTGCGGGCATCTATTTGGCGGCGAAGACATCTTGTTGACCGATCTCACTACTTATCTGCAGCGCCTCGGTTATGCTTATCGTCTCGGCGTCGCTGACACGCCTGGCGCCGCCTGGGCCGTCGCGCGGTTCGGCGGCGAAGCGGTCTCGGTGATCCCTTCCGGTGCACAAGCCTCTATCCTGGCGCCGCTACCGGCGGCAGCCCTCAGGCTTTCGCGAACCATTGTGGAAGGTCTACACCGCATGGGGCTGCGCCGTATCGAGGATATTATCGGTATTCCACGCGCCCCCCTCGCCGCCCGGTTCGGCTCAATTCTCTTGGAACGTCTTGATCAGGCACTGGGCACCCGCCCGGAAACCATTACGCCTCGCCGCCCGGTACCTGAATTCCGCGCCCGTCTGGCCTTCGCTGAGCCGATCAGCCATCGGAATGGCATTGATGCCGTCCTCGATAGACTTCTGAAAACACTGTGTAAGCAGTTGGCGGATGCGCATCTGGGTGCCCGGTTGGTAACGTTGGAGGGTTACCGTACCGACGGTACCATTGCCGAGGTTTCGGCGGGTACCGGCAGACCGGTGCATGATCCCGTACATCTGGCGCGATTGTTCCGCGAGAAATTGGAGACCTTTGATCCTGGTTTCGGCATTGATGTTGCCGTCCTCGGCGCCGTGCGGACGGACACCCTGCCCCCAGTTCAGGCCGCTCTTGAAAAGAACGAAAGCCAGACCGGATGTGATGATGGCGAACGTCTCGACTACCTCCTCGACCGGCTCGGCAACCGTTTGGGGCCGCAACGCGTCATTCGCCTCGCTTCTCAGGCTCGCCATGTCCCCGAAAAGGCGGCGAAAGCCGTGAGCGCGCTTCTCGGTTCACCGCCCGATGGTACTGATGAAGGCGGCCCGCGCGCGCGCCGGCCTTTGCGCCTTTTGCCGTCTCCCGAGCCGATCCAGGTGATGGCGCCGGTGCCGGACCGCCCGCCGGTGCTGTTCCGCTGGCGCCGGCGTCCGCATCGGGTAGCCCGCGCCGATGGGCCCGAACGGATCGCCCCGGAATGGTGGCTAGAAGATGCCGATGCATTGTTTAGCGGCGAGACCGAAGCCCGTGACTATTACCGTATTGAAGACGAAGCCGGCGCGCGCTTCTGGGTCTACCGCGAAGGCCTCTACCGCCCCGACCGTGCGCCGCGCTGGTATCTGCATGGGTTTTTCGCATGACCGATCAACCCCCTGAATACGCTGAACTGCAGATCGCCAGTAATTTCAGTTTTTTACGTGGCGCCTCGCATCCCGAAGAATTGGTGATTACGGCGGCGGCGCTGGGCATGAAGGCCCTCGCCATTACCGATGAGAACAGCGTGACCGGCCTGGTGAAGGCGCATATCGCGGCAAAAAACACCGGTGTCCGCCTGATCATCGGCTGCCGGCTGACGTTCAGAGATGCGCCGGATATTTTGATCTACCCCATGGATCGCGCTGCCTACGGACGCCTGACCCGGTTGCTGACGCTCGGCAAACGCCGCGCGCCGAAAGGCGAATGCTATCTGGATGCGGCCGATATTTGGGACCCTGACGGCGTCTTTGCCGCCGGCCTCGGGCAAGTTGGCGCGGTGGTTGCGCCGGATAATCCAGGAGAGGCGTTTGCAGCGCAACTCCATGATCTGAATCATAGATTCAAAGGAATGCTCTATCAGACTGTTTCTTATCAATATTCTGGCATCGACACGACGCGCCTTTTAATCCTGTCCGAGGCCGCCCACGCCGCCGGTGTAGCGCTGTTGGCGACCAATGATGTCCACGCTCATGCCTTGGCGCGACGACCGCTGCAGGATGTCCTGACGTGTATCCGTGAGGGCATCACTGTCCATGGGGCCGGTTGGCGGCTACATGCCAACGCCGAACGCCATCTGAAGGCGCCTGAGGAAATGACACGACTGTTTGCTGATTACCCGGATGCCGTGGCCAATACGGTGATGGTTGCGGACGCTTGCGCCTTTAGTTTGGATGAGCTGCGCTATGATTATCCCGTCGATCCCGTGCCGGCCGGCAGCACTCCGCAGGAAGAATTGATCCGGCTGACCTGGGAAGGTGCCGAAGCCAGATACCCCGACGGCGTGCCGGCCAAGGTTGAAGCCCAGATCACGCATGAGCTGGGGTTGATCAATGAACTGGGGTTCGCGCCCTACTTCCTGACCGTTCACGACATCGTCCAATTTGCCGAAGGCCGGGGCATCCTTTGCCAAGGTCGGGGCTCGGCGGCGAATTCCGCCGTGTGTTATTGCCTGCGGATCACCGCCGTTGATCCGGCGCGCCTGGATTTGTTGTTCGAGCGTTTCGTCAGCGCCGAACGCGGCGAGCCCCCCGATATTGACGTTGATTTCGAAAACGGCCGCCGCGAAGAGGTCATCCAGTATATCTATCAGAAATACGGTCGTGACCGGGCCGGCATGACGGCGACCGTGATCACGTATCGCACAAAAAGCGCCATCCGTGAGACGGCCAAGGCATTGGGTGCGTCCGAGGATACCATAGTTGCGCTCCAGGAAGCCGGTTGGCGGCGGTCGTGGGAGGATATCGGGGCCCAAAACATCCATGAAGCGGGTCTTGATCCAGCTGATCCCATGGTCCGCCGGGTGATGGCGCTGGCCGGGATTTTGCGTGGTTTTCCGCGCCATTTGTCGCAGCACACCGGCGGCATGGTGATGACTAAGGGGTTGCTGGAAGACGTCGTGCCGATTTCCAATGCCGCCATGGATGAGCGCACGGTGATCGAGTGGGATAAGGATGATCTGGATGCGTTGGGTATTTTGAAGGTCGATATCCTGGCGCTCGGCATGCTGAGCTGTGTTCAGAGGGCCTTTGATCTGTTGGTCCGGCACCACGACTGTAACGTGACCCTGGCCACTGTGCCGGCCGAAGATCCAGCAGTTTATGACATGCTGTGTAAGGCTGATTCCGTTGGCGTCTTTCAGGTCGAAAGCCGTGCCCAGATGAGTATGCTGCCGCGCCTCAAGCCTCGAAATTTCTATGATCTGGTGATTGAGGTGGCGATTGTCAGGCCCGGCCCCATCCAAGGTGACATGGTGCATCCGTATCTGAGCCGCCGCTATGGCAAGGAAGCCGTGGAATATCCGTCCGAGGCGCTAGAGCACGTTTTGGGCAAGACGCTGGGTATTCCGCTGTTCCAAGAGCAAGCGATGAAGATATCCATCGTCGCCGCCGGGTTTTCACCCCAGGAATCGGACGCGCTGCGCCGGGCGCTGGCCACCTTCCGCCGCTTCGGCGACATCCATCAGTTCGAGGAACGCTTCCTTCGGGGCATGCGCGAGAACGGCTATGCCGAGGATTTCGCCAAACGCTGTTTTCGGCAAATTGAAGGCTTTGCCGATTATGGGTTCCCCGAATCCCATGCCGCCAGTTTCGCGCTTCTGGTCTACGTCTCATCGTGGTTGAAATGTCATTACCCGGCGGCTTTTGCCTGTGCGTTGCTGAATAGCCAGCCCATGGGTTTCTACGCGCCGGCACAGATCGTCCGTGACGCTGAGGCGCATGGCGTTGAGGTGCGCCCGCCTGATATTAATGACAGCGGTTGGGATTGCACGTTGGAAGATGGCGAAAAATCGGCGGCGCCGGCGCTGCGACTGGGCTTTCGCCAGATCAAGGGGTTCAAGGAAATCAGCGCAGAGATGTTGATCCTTAATCGTGACATTCCTTACAGCGATATTCCTAACCTTTGGCGGCGGACCGCTCTGACGAAAGCCATGCTGGAACGATTGGCCCGAGCCGATGCGTTCCGTTCCATCGGCCTTGAGCGGCGTGCAGCACTTTGGGCGGTGCGCGGCTTGGATGATGCGCCACTGCCGTTGTTTGCTCATCTTGATCATGCCCGCCCGGAACCGGTTGTGGCGCTGCCCGGCATGCCGCTTGGCGAACACGTGGCCGATGATTACCGTGCCTTGGCGCTGTCTTTGAAGGCACACCCTTTGGCGTTGTTACGCACGGAGCTTCTTGAACAAGGCTATCAGCCCTGCGGGTGCCTTACGCGCCTTCCTCATGGCGCCCTGGTGCGTGTCGCCGGCCTGGTCACTGCCCGCCAACGCCCGGGTAGCGCCAAGGGGGTGATGTTTGCGACCCTGGAAGACGAAACCGATGTTGCCAATGTCATTGTCTGGCCGGCCGTCTTCGAGGCTTTTCGGCGCCCTGTGTTGCGCGCCACACTGTTGGGCATCAACGGCGAGGTGCAAAAGGAAGGCCAGGTCATTCACGTGATATCGGAAAGCTTGGAAGACCTGACCCCCCTGCTCGCCCAACTAGAAGCACAAGATACGCCGCAAGGCGTCCAACACGATGTCGGCTCGTTGCGTCTGCGATCGCGGAATTTCTATTAACCCGCAAAGCCTCTAGAGTGCGCCCATGTTCAACCTGACCGATTACACGGAACTGAAGCGCCTGCTCACGGAACTTGCCGCTGTCGAGGATGCGTTGATGGCGAACGAGCTGGAAATGCTGCACAGCCTGCGCGACAAGTACGCAGAGCCGATCACTGTGGATCCTTTTGACACTACGGCGCTGAACGTCATGCTGCGCAACATCGAGGTCCGAAAAGGCTATAAATTCGATCCGAAAAAAGACGCCGGGCGGGTCATTGATCTGCCGCGAGGCGGTAAAGCCGACGCTGAAGATTAAAAACCGTCAATCAACGGCGACCAGCAGCGGCACGATGCTTTCCGCGCCGTCCAAGGCCTGCACCAAGGCGACGGTTTCTTCTGCTCTTTCCTTGCCGATCACCGGTTCGGCCAATTGGTGAAACTTCGCAATTAATCGTTGTTCCTGGCCGTCCACATCATCGGCAGGCACTCCAACGTCATAGAATTGCACAAGGCTACGCCCGTCATTGAGGTCAATGACGATTTCCGCGGCGTGTCGGCTGTCGTGGGTGCGCGTCTCGACCTGAACCTTGCGCCGGAGATCAACCAGATCGTCACGGTTTGCGAATTCCGCTGAATACGTCTCCATGGCAGCGGTATCCTCGCCGGCAAGAGCCATGGCAATCATGTGACGGATGGAGAACTTCACTTCCAGTCCCGTGGTCGGCTCGGGTATGTCGCAGACCTTTCCGTGGCCGGCGTCAACCAGGGTCCGGATAGCGGCAATATCTGAAACATCAAAATCGTGACTTTCTTTGAGGACACGAATGGCCTCGACGCTGGAATGGGTCAGATAGCACGCGGCGTGATACTTGAAGAGGTTCTCTTCCACGGCGAACGGCGCTGTGGCGTCCGGACGCATGGGAAGTGCCTGAAATTCCGTCGATTGGGTTGCCCCGAACCCTTGAGGGCATTCCAAGGCATCGGGGCGGCTGTCGAACCCGCTTTTTGCCAAACGCGCCGCCATCATGCCGTTCATGGCCGCTTTGCCGGCATGCAAGGGTTTGCACATGGTCCCGAACATGGATTTCAAACCCGCCGCCTGGGTCGCCGCGAGGCCCATAGCCATTGCGGCTTGCTCTGCATTCAATCCCAGCAAGCGCGCACTGCCGGCCGCCGCGCCGAACGTGCCGACGGTCGCGGTCGCGTGCCATCCGTGGTCATAATGCGCGAGCCCCATCATTTCACCGATTAGGCATTCGACTTCATAGCCGACGACAAAAGCCTCAAGAACGGCCCGGCCCGAAAACTCATGCTGCTCGGCGAGCGCTAAAATCGCAGGCACCACAGGCGCTGTCGGATGACCATGCAGGCGTTTGTTGACGTCGTCGTAATCAAGCGCATGCGAAGCGGCACCGTTGATCATGGCTGCGAAGGACGGTGTCAGTCGTTGATGTCGGCCGACGAGGCGCGCGGTTCCTGATTCCCCTTCCGAGACGGCATCCGCCGTGAGGATATCGACAAGTGGCTCATGCGCGCCCGCGAGTGTAACGCCAAGCCAATCCAAAATTGCATGGCGAGCCCAGCGAATGGGCCGATCACCCATTTCGTTTCCATCGAACTCTGCTATCCAGAGGGCGATTTCACCAGTTGCGCCGCTTAAATCGATCTTTTCGGCTGTGTTTGATTGGTTATCAGACATCATTTCCTCGCAACATTTTCATCGCCTTTATGATCTTGAATTGTAGATGATCCAACCCCAGCCCGGCAAATACGCACGTATGTCGAATAGTTTTAAATCCGCGCCGTAATTTTGCCACGTACTCATGGGACAGTCAGGCACACGTCAGATTGGGGTGATAGATAACAATTGGGGACCAGTGCTAGGTATCGGAGAAAACTATCATGCGAAAGGTATTAATTGCCGCCGCGATGACGGCCCTCATATTCACCAACGAGAACGTGCATGCCCAATCTCAGGGCGTCGTCATCAAGCAAAGTGCGTTTTCTGTGAAGGTCACGCTAGATCGCCTTCAGGCAATTTTTGGGGAAAAAGGAATAACAGTTTTTGCCAGGATTGATCACGCTGCTGGTGCAAAACGGGTCAAGAAAGATTTGCCGCCGACTGAATTGATAATTTTCGGCAATCCAAAAATTGGCACGCCGTTAATGGAAAGTAGTATTCTTGCCGGGTTGGATCTGCCGTTAAAAGCCTTGGTCTATCAGGACGCGTCGGGGAAAGTTTTTCTGGCCTATACTCATCCCGGCTTTATCACACGCCGCCACGGCATAAAGGATCGTAACAAATTGTCCCAAACGATGAGCCGAATCTTAATAAAATTGACCGATCAGGCGACGAAAAAGAAGCCCTAGACTAGACACCGTTCTTTAACCGACTCTCGATTCTTATCTCACCGTGCAGAGCCTTATGTACAGGGCACATATCGGCGATTTCGGCAACCCGCTGGCGGGTTTCCTCATCCATATCGCCGGCGATGTCGATTTCAATTTGAATGGCATCAACCTTGCCGGTCTCGGTTTCACATTCAGCACAATCCTCGGCGTGGATTTTCGAATGGCTGAGCGACACCGTCGCGCGCTCCAAAGCAATTCCTTTGCGTTCGGCGTACATGCGCATGGTCATCGATTTGCATGCGCCAAGGCCGGCTAAAAGGTAGTCGTACGGCGTTGGCCCGGTGTCATTGCCGCCGTAGGTAACGGGTTCGTCGGCTCTCAAGTCATGAACGCCGCCGACGGAAATGGCATTCGCGAATCTCCCTTCTCCGGTTTCTTGAACAACAACGGTTCCGGGTGCGGCGCTCGGCCCGGAAGCTGTAGTGGCTTCTTCAATGTCGTCCGTGTAGCGCGCCGCCCACGCGGCGATGACATCCGCCACATAGGCCGCATCGGAGCGTTTCGACAACAAGTGGTCTGCGTCATCCAGAGACACAAAACTTTTCGGGTGTTTCGCCGCTTGGAAGATCGCGCCAGCGTTCTCGACGCCGACGGTCTGATCGATGGGCGAATGGAAGACCAACAAGGCCTTTTTCATATTGCCGATTTCGTCCTCGAGTTTTTGGACTTCAATGTCGTCCAAGAACTGTTTTTGAATACGGAACGGCCGCCCGGCCAACAGTACTTCAGCCTCGCCGCTGGCTTCGATTTCTTCGCGTGAGTCTTGAAAAAAGATGCGCCACGTGGGCCGGGTCAGCCGGCGCGCCGACTGTGCAGATCGCTTAAGCTTCGGGAATTTTTGACGCCGCGGCCAATACCGTGGCACCGCCCAACGAGTGCCCGATGACAATGGCCGGTGCCGCCAGATTGGCCCGCATGTAATTCGCCGCGGCGACCAAATCACCGACGTTCGATGAGAAGTTGGTGTTCGCAAACTCCCCTTCGCTGGCACCGAGCCCGGTAAAATCGAACCGCAGTACCGCGACGCCATGCGCCGTAAGCCCCGCAGCAATGCGCGATGCGGCGTAGATATCTTTGGTACAGGTGAAGCAATGCGCGAAGAGTGCATAGGCTTTGGGTTCGCCCGATGGCTGGTCCAGGCGCGCCGCTAGGTCCTCGCCAAGCGCACCTGGAAACATGATTTTGTCGCTGCGTACTGTCATGGCCGTCTCCCTATATAAGCAATCAATGATACCTGCCGGTGTGTCCCGGCCAAATCACTATTCCGTGGCGCCAGGGTACCAATTCGCCTCGCGCTTTTCGCGAAAGCTCGCGAGACCCTCTGCCGCGTCTGCCGACATCCGCGTTGTGCCGTGGCCCTGCCATAATTTTTCAGCCAACACATCGTCCACATTGAGATTTGCCGTGTCGAAGAGGATGCGTTTGGTTTCGCTGATCGCGGTTGGGCTGTTCTTCAAAATGTTATCGATGATCGGCGTTGCTGCATCATCCAAAGTGCCTTCGGCGCAAACTTCATGCACCAATCCGATATCTTTGGCCTGGAGGGCGTCGAAACGCTCCCCACTGAGCGCGAAACGGCGGACATTTCTTGCGCCAATAGCGGTGGTCAGCTGAGGAATGATTATTCCGGCCGCCAAGCCCCACCGGACTTCGGCGATGGAAAAAAATGCATCTGCTGAGGCGATTACGATATCGCAGGCGGCAATAATGCCCGTCCCGCCACCGAAGCAACCGCCGTGAACCAAGGCCATTGTCGGTTTCGGACAGGCATCCAAAAACCGCACGGCATTGGTCGTTCGGCGCGACGCATCAATGTTGTCGGCTTCCGACAACGTCGACATTTCCGAAATCCAATTCAAATCGGCGCCGGCTTGAAAATGTCGACCGTTGCCCCGGATCACGATGATCCGGACGCCCGGGTCCGACCCCAATTGCGCACCGGCTTCGATAAAGGCGTCAATCATGTCGCCGTTGTAAGCATTGTTTACGTCCGGGCGGTTGATCCGGATAGTGGCGACGCCGCGGGAATCTGTGTCCCACATCAACACGGGTTCGGTCATGATTTCCTCTAAAATTTTAATGAGCTGTTCATGAAATTGTAGCGGCTTCGGTTTCCCTGGACAAACGTGACCCGACGCCGCACAAAGGCCAGATCATGGATGCCAAACACCCTCTCAGTTCGGCTTTTACGCGAACAGACGTAGAAATCACCCGAAAAACAACCTCGTTTGAGCGTTATTTCCGCATTGATGAGTACCATTTGCGCCACGTTCAACACGCTGGCGGCATGGGACCTGAGTTATCTCGGGAGGTCTTTGAGCGCGGCCATGCCGTGTGTGCCCTGCTTTATGATCCGGATCTGGAATTATTGGTATTTATTGAGCAATTCCGCGTCGGCGCATTGGCGGCGATGGAGTCACCTTGGTACGGCGAGGATGTTTCGCCATGGTTGATTGAGATCGTTGCCGGCATCATCGAAGACGGCGAAGAACCCGTCGAGGTTATACGCCGCGAAGCGATTGAAGAGGCAGGATGTAAGGTCCATGAGACCGAACTCATTAGTCATTATTTGGTGTCCCCTGGTGGCACAAGTGAAAGCATGTTTTCCTTTTGCGGACGTGTTGATGCGACGGGCGTTGGCGGTATTCACGGCGTTGAAGAAGAAGGCGAGGACATTCGGGTTTTCACCTTGTCGCCGGAGGAAGCCTTCAACATCATGGATGAAGGCCTGATATACAATTCCATGACGCTAATTGCCATGCAGTGGTTCCGTTTGCATCATCATCGATTGCGTGAAAAATGGCGGAAGACATAGTCGCTCGTAGGCTTTATTGATCACATCCGCGTGGGACGCCTTGAACGGTCTTCCTCCGGCTCTTATTTTCTATTTATCGGTAATTGCTCATATAACCGCGATCAGGAAGAATTCATGGATATCCGCAAAGGCTTCGTTGGCTCCGTCGGCAACACCCCACTCATTCGATTGAACAAGCTTTCCGACGAAACCGGATGTGAAATCCTTGGCAAAGCCGAGTTCCTTAACCCGGGTTGCTCGGTGAAGGATCGCGCCGCGCTGTTCATGATTATGGACGCCGAAGAACGCGGCACCTTGAAGCCGGGTGGACATATCGTCGAGGGTACGGCTGGAAACACTGGCATCGGCTTGGCCTTGGTAGCCAACGCGCGCGGCTACAAGACGACCATTGTTATTCCTGACACCCAGAGCCAAGAGAAGAAGGACATGCTCCGGCTTTGCGGCGCGGAACTTGTCGAAGTCCCTGCCCTGCCGTTCGCCGACCCCAACAATTATCAGCGCATTGCCCGACGCATGGCCGAGGAACTGGCCGAGAAAGAGCCCGGCGGCGTGATTTTTGCCGATCAATGGAACAATTTGGCCAATCGACGCGCCCATTATGAGACAACCGGACCTGAAATATGGGCGCAGACGGATGGCAAGATTGACGGTTTTATCTGCTCCATCGGTACCGGCGGCACCATTGCCGGCACGTCGACTTTCCTAAAGGAAAAGAATGCCGATATTGCCATTGGCGTCGCCGACCCAATGGGGGCCGCCATGTACAGCCATTTTGCCAACGGTGAAATCAAATCCGAAGGCGGCTCGATCACCGAGGGGATCGGGCTTGGCCGCGTCACCCCGATTATCGAAGACATTGTCGTTGATAAACCCTATCAAATACCGGACGACGAAGCGTTGCCCATCATTTTCGATCTCTTGGAACACGAAGGCTTGTGCCTTGGTGGTTCCAGCGGGATCAATGTTGCGGGCGCCGTGCGTTTGGCGAAAGACCTTGGTCCGGGGCATACGGTGGTCACCATTCTTTGTGATTACGGCACGCGCTATCAGTCGAAGCTTTTCAATCCAGCGTTTCTGAGGGAAAAAGGTCTACCTGTACCTCACTGGCTGGATTGATCACGATGGACTACGCCAACCCCGAAGCCTTGGTCAGCACCGAATGGTTGGCTGACCACCTGGATGCGCCTGACGTGCGCGTTGTCGACGCGACCTGGTTTCTGCCCAACGATGAACGCACGGGCCGCGCGGCTTACGATGAAGCGCATATTCCTGGTGCCGTATTTTTTGATATAGACGAGATCGCCGATACGGACAGCGATCTGCCACATATGTTGCCGAGCCCCGAAAAGTTTTCTTCACGGGTGCGCAACCTTGGCCTGGGCGACGGCAACAAAATTGTCGTCTATGATGCCAACGGCGGTTTTATGGCGGCGTGTCGGGTGTGGTGGAGTTTCCGCATGTTCGGCCACGACGACATTGCCGTTCTCGACGGCGGCCTGCCAAAATGGATTGCCGAAGGACGCCCAACGGAAGATTTGCCGCGGGCACCCCAGCCCCGTCACTTTACCGCACGCCAGAATAATTTCCTGGTCCGCAGCGTTGATCAGATCATTTCCAACTGCGACAGCAGCAAGGAACAAGTTATTGATGCCCGCAGTGCCGGCCGATTCCATGGCACCGAAGATGAGCCGCGCCCCGGGCAGCGCAAGGGGCATATACCGAATTCCTTCTCCATTCCCTTCCAGCAACTCATGAACCCGGCCGACAATTGGGTTTTCCGTCCGGCTGATCAAATTCAAGCGGTTGTCGATGAGGTTGGGTTGGACCCGAAAGCGCCGATGGTGGCTTCGTGTGGGTCCGGCGTGACAGCCTGCGTCATCGGGTTTGGGCTTTATCTTCTGGGGCACAAGGAAGTCGCGATCTATGACGGGTCGTGGACGGAATGGGGCGGCCGCCCGGATACGCCTATCGTCCTCGAATAACGCCATGAGTGAGGCTGACACGCTCAGCACTGTCGTCACTTATTTGGAGATGCACGCCAAGCCGACGGCGCCGACACCGCCGCGCCCGGCCGCCAAAATCGCACTGATGCGGGCAGAAATGCCGCCGGTATCCTTTTACCGCTACCTCTATGACACCATTGGTGAAGATTGGTTGTGGTATGAGCGCCGCATTATCTCCAACGACGATCTCACCAACATTATCCATCACCCGGACGTCGAGATTTTCGTATTGTCATTTGGCGGCGTGCCGGCCGGTTACGGTGAACTTGACCGCCGTGCCGCGGGCGAGGTCGAACTTGCCTATTTCGGGTTAATGCCTGAATTCGTTGGCCGTGGCGTCGGGCTGTTTTTTCTGCGCTGGCTGGTTGATCAAGCATGGACCTATGAGCCTGAGCGGCTTTGGGTGCATACCTGCGATCTTGATCATCCGAATGCCTTGCAGGTTTATCAAAAAGCCGGGTTCGCACCTTATCAGCGCGAGACCGTGACGTTTACCGACCCGCGGACCGAAGGGTATTTTCCGGCTTGGCGCGACCCGCGCCCTGAGTGATTCACTGATTTAGGCAAACCGCGCCGATGGCCATTGTTACGGCGGCTTGCACCGGATCAATCACCGGCATACCGATTTCCGCTTCCAATGGTTCTCGGTGGCGCGCCATTCCGGCACAACCCAAAATGATGCTGCTGGCTCCATCTTGATCGCGAAGCACTCTGCCAACTTCGATCATTCGCGCCAACGTGCCTTCCCCCGACGCCGTCTCAGCGACGCTCATGTTGATAGCCCGGTCGGCGGCACAAAGATGGGCCAGCCCGCAATCTTCCAGATGCCGTTGATGCCTGGGTATGGATTGATCGAGAATGGAAATGACGCCGAAAGTCCCGCCCCGCGTAACAGCGGTGAGCGCCGCGCATTCCGCAATTCCGAAAACCGGCCTACTCGTCACGGCCCGGCCGCGCTGCAATCCCGGATCGCTGTAACACGCAATGACGAATGCATCGGCGTCAACATCGCCGCCGATGGCGGTTTCAACCAGCGGCACGACGGCGGCGGCATCATCAACGCTTTCAATCCCGAAAGGGCCATCGCTAAGGGTCGCGCAATTAATTTGTGGACCGCCGGCAATCCGTAATGGAGACAATGCATCGGACATGGCGTTGGTGACTGCATTGTTGGAATTAGGATTGATGACAAGAATGGATTTGGGGATGCCTGATGACCTCACAATATATCGGCGCCGAAGTTACGATTGGGATCTAACTCGAGTGGCAGATTACCGGACGGAACCGCCGCCGCGTGGCCCGGCTTTCGTTCCAAAAAACGTCCTGAACCTGGAGAGACCTGCAGGTCTCCATCTTCAACAATAACGCGCCCGCCATTGATCACGATTTCCGGCCATCCGGTCAACTGCATGCCCTCATACGGCGTGTAGTCCATATTGTCATGCAGCATGTCATGCGTGACGGTGACTTCACGTTTCGTGTCCCAGATGGCGATGTCGGCATCGCTGCCCACGGCAATGGTACCCTTGCGCGGATGGAGGCCGTATATTTTTGCCGCATTGGTCGAAGTTAGCGCAATGAATTCATTGATGGTAATCTGTCCCTTGCCGACGCCTTCCGAAAACAGCAGCGGCAACCGAAGTTCAATGCCCGGTACGCCATTGGCAATTTTCTTGAAGGTCGGGTTCGGTCCGGCGTTTAGCTTACCTGTATCATCGAAACGATACGGCGCGTGGTCGGAGGAAAACACCTGGAAGGTGTCATTCTTTAGGCCCCGCCAAATGGCTTCTTGGTCGTTGGCGTCGCGGGGCGGCGGGCTGCAACAGAATTTCGCCCCGTCCATGCCGTCGCGGTCGAGATCGTCGGCTGTCAGGAATAAGTATTGCGGACAGGTCTCGCCAAATATTTTAAGCCCCTTATTGCGGGCGGAAAGAATGGCGGTGGCGGCTTCTTCAGTGGAGACGTGGACGATGAGGATGGGTGTATCGACAAGCCTTGCCAGTTGGATCGCACGACTTGAAGCTTCCGATTCAGCGATTCTGGCGTGGCTCATGGCGTGGAACTTCGGCGCGGTGTTTCCGGCTTCAAGCAAACGCGCGGCGAGCCAATCAATGACATCGTTGTTCTCCGCGTGGACCATTGTCATCGCGCCGTGTTTTCGGGCGACTGACAAGACATCCAGCATTTGGCGATCATCAATCTTCAACAACTCATAGGTCATATAGACTTTGAAGGACGTATACCCTTCCATGATCAATGCCGGCAATTCCTGCCCCAAGACCTGATCGGTGGGATCCGAGATGATCAGATGAAAGGCGTAATCGATCACCGATTTCGGCGCGGCCCGGGCGTGGTATTCCTTGACCACGTCGCGCAGGCTTTGGCCGCGATGTTGGGCCGCGAAGGGAATGATCGTCGTATTGCCGCCGAACGCCGCCGAGATCGAACCTGAGCGGTAGTCATCCGCGGTCATAATGCCGGCTGCCGATTCCTGCTCAATGTGGCAATGCGCCTCGACCCCGCCTGGGAGCACCATTTTGCCGGCAGCATTTATCGTCGCCTTCGCGCCATTAAGGCCCTCGGCCAAAGCCACGATTCGACCATTAGTTATCCCGATATCGCTTTGAAAGGTATCTGATGCAGTCGCAATTGTACCTCCGGACACTATGAGATCAAAATCAGACATGCCAAGTACCTCCTGAAGATACGTTTTCAGTGGAAGCATTTGCTTTCATCATTTTAACAGAAATGCCGTCAGTGTGCCATTAACTGCGCACTACTATCCGCGTCGGCAACGCTACCTTGTTGGGTTTCATATCTGTTAATCAATAGATTAACCTTAGTAAATAATATGTTGTACCCAAATAAATTTAATGTGCCAAAATTTGGCTCAAGAACAGCTTGGTTCGATCATGCTGGGGATTGTCAAAAAACTGATGCGGGTCATTCTGTTCAATAATCTCACCTTCATCCATAAAAATTACCCTGTCTGCGACAGTTTTTGCAAAGCCCATTTCATGGCTGACAACAATCATCGTCATGCCGGTATCGGCAAGTTCGACCATGACATCTAGAACTTCTTTGATCATCTCCGGGTCCAACGCTGATGTGGGCTCGTCAAACAACATAATTTTTGGACTCATGCATAGAGATCTTGCGATCGCCACCCTTTGTTGCTGACCTCCCGACAGTTGACCTGGGTACTTCTGTGCTTGTTCGGGAATTTTCACACGTTCGAGATAATGCATGGCTGCGTCTTCAGCCTCAGTTTTTGGCGTCTGACGCACCCAAATTGGGCCCAAAGTGCAATTTTCAAGCACGGTTAGATGTGGAAATAAATTGAAACTTTGGAATACCATACCGACTTCTTGACGAATTAAATCAATCTTCTTTAAGTCATTTGTTAATTCGATGTCGTCGACAATAATTTGCCCTTTTTGGTGTTCTTCTAAGCGATTTATACATCGGATGAGCGTCGATTTTCCTGATCCAGACGGCCCACACACGACAATTCTCTCTTGATTATTGACCGTAAGATTGATGTTTTTTAAAACATGAAAATCCCCAAACCATTTATGCATGTTTCGGATTTTGATGATCTCGCGGTCTTGTATGGCAGATTGAATTTGCTCTGCAGTTCCTGAAACTTCAGACATATAGCCTGCTCCTGATTTTCAAAACTTATTACTCATTAGTTTCGACGCTCCGTATCGAGACGTCTCTCAAGCCATTGGCTATAACGGGACATGCTAAAGCAAAGGATCCAGAAAAGCAGGCCAACGAATGCATAACCTTCCCACTCTAGTCCTAACCATTTTGCATCAGTGATGGAGGATTTAGTAATCATTAAAATGTCGAAAAGACCGATAATCATCACTAGAGAGGTGTCTTTTGTCATCGCAATGAATGTGTTTACTATGCCTGGAATTACAATTTTTAGAGCTTGCGGTAAAACAATCAATCCTGTCGATTTATAATAATTAAGCCCAATTGATGCAGCTGCTTCGAATTGTCCCTTGGGGATAGCTTGCAAGCCACCCCGAACCACTTCCGCCATATACGCTCCAAAAAAAATACTTAATCCAATTAGAGCCATTACGAGGTTATCAAAACTGTAACCCTGAGGGAGGAAAAGCGGGATCATATTTACGGCCATAAATAATACCGTGATCAAAGGAACAGCCCGAAAAAGTTCTATCGCCCCAATACAGAAATACTTTACTACCGGCAAACTCTCTGCTCGCCGGCCGAGTGCTAACACTATCCCTAAAGGTAACGAAACTACGATTGAGGTTAAGGCAAGAACCAGCGTAAGCAATAAACCGCCAAATCTATTGGTTTCCATCGGAGCCAGACCCAAGCCCCAGTTCAGGTGAATAAGGATGATGGCAACGTACGCAAGGCCAAACCCCAGTCCTCTTTTCGAGAGGTTATTGGTCTTTATGCCTCGAAAGCCCAGGAACACCAAAGAGATGATTAAAACAATCCAGAGAACTAAGAAAGCTGGGTCTGAAAACAACGTTATTTTAATTGGACCAACCAATAGGCTAATAGCGAGCCATGGATATAAAAAGATTAGAGGGATAGCGAAAAAGCGGGTGCCAGGGATCTTTGGAACCAGCACTGGTATAGCGAGAGCGACCAATAAAACCCCAGCCAGATTTGGTCTCCAAATTGATTCAGCATCATAGAAACCATACATAAAAAGGACGAACCGGGCTCTGATAAAACCCCAACACGCCCCGCCTGCACCAGCACGGCAATCTTTATTCGATGAAGCTTCCCACGTGGCGGATCCCAATACCCAGTCGAATGCTGGGGGGATAATCAAATATAAGAAATAAAGCCCCAGTACTGTAGCGATCGAGTTATACCAGGTGTTAAAGAGATTAATATTTAGCCATTTAATGATGCCCCGCTCTGCAGCGGGTGGAGGCATACTTGGGT
>JABJBP010000120.1 GCA_018665815.1 Rhodospirillaceae bacterium | reverse complement strand
CGGTGACGATCCAGGTGCCGATGACGGCAACCAATTGGAAACCGATGGAGGTGCCGATGAGAATGCCTAAATAGATGCGCCCGCCGCGTTTTGCCGCATCGGTGCCCGCATGCGCAACAAGCGGGAAGGTGGAAATCGTCAGCACCTCATAGAATACGAACAAGGTCAGCATGTTGCCGGCAAAGGCGATCCCGATGGCGCTCGCAATGGCAATGGCGAAGCATGTATAGAAGCGCGTTTGATTCTTTTCCGCGTGTCCGCGCATGTAACCGATGGCGTAAATGGAGGTCACGATCCAAAGGAAGCTGGCGATTCCGGCGAAGATCATGCCGAGCGGCTCAAGGGTGAAGACTATGGACAACCCCGGCAGCATTTCACCCAGATCAAGCGTCGGCCGTCCGCCGGCGGCGACGATGGGGAACAGATTGGCGACACAAAGGAATAAGATAACGCCGGTTATCAGTGTCACGCTTTCGCGCGAATTGGCGTGCTTGCCTGTGGCCATGACCAGAAGCGCACCCGCTGCTGGTACAAAAAGCGCCGCCTTGATGAGGAATTCCGGTGTCACCGGGCACCTCCCAACAGCGCTTCGGCGGCCGCCACGGCGACATCCACGGTCGTTGTCGCATCAATACCGAAATAGACGGCGGCGCCGATCAATACCCATGTCGGAATAAGCAGAGACATGGGCGCTTCCGTCGCGTTCTCCGCGGCCTGCCCAGCCGGTTTCATGTAGATCACTTCGACGACGCGCCAAACATAAATGACGGCCATCAAGGAACTGACGACGATCAATGCCGCAACCGGCCACCAGCCTTTTTCAAGCGCGGCTTGGATCAAATACCATTTGGAAACAAAGCCCACGGTTAGCGGCACGCCGATCAAGCTCAAGCCACCGCCGACGAAGGCTGCCATGGTCAATGGCATCTTCTTGCCCAGCCCGGCCATGTCATGAAGGTGCACCGACCCGATCCGGTACATGACCGCACCCAAGACCATAAACAACCCGCCCTTCATCATGGCATGGTTGAACAGATGGATAATCCCGGCAGCGACACCGTTTACGGTATCGAAACTCAGCCCCAAAATCATGTAACCGATCTGCGCCACCGAAGAATAAGCGAGCATGCGCTTGATGTTGACCTGATAGATGGCGACCGCAGACCCCACAAACATGGCAATCAATGCCATCCCCATCAACAAATCGCGGGCCGGCACGATGTCCAGGAAATCGACAGTGCCGAAGATCGTGTAGGTCACGCGGATCAGCGCATAGACCGCGACCTTGGTCGCCGTCGCGGCCAGAAAGACGGTCACCGCCGAAGGCGCATAGGTATACGCATTAGGCAGCCACATGTGCAGCGGGAACAGGGCCACCTTGAGGCCTAATCCGACAGTCAAAAACGCCAACGCCGCTTGCACAGTCCGGCTACCGGCCATCTCGGGGATGAGCGTGGAAAGATCATGAATGTTGAGGCTGCCGGTGGCGCTGTACATAAACCCGACACCGATTATGTAGAACGTCGCGCCAATCGTGCCCATGATCAGGTAGCGATAAGCCGCGGTCAGCGCGCGGCGGTCCGTACCGAAACTGATCAGCACGTAAGACGATAATGAAGAGATTTCCAAGAACACGAACAAATTGAAGGCGTCACCGGTAATGGCGATGCCCATAAGTCCGGTTTGGCAGAGCAACATCATTGAGTAGAAAATATAAATGCGGCTGACCGGTATTTCCTTTTCGACACTGCGCCGGGCATAGGGCATGACCACAGCGCCGATCGCCGAAACGATGACAAGCACGAAGGCATTCAGTGTATCAATGCGGTATTCAATACCCCAGGGTGCCGCCCAACCACCCAATTCATAGACGATTGTGCCGGTGTCCATGACCTGCATGAGCAGGCTGACGGATATCGGCAGGCACAACAATGAAATGGCCACCGCCCAAATCCAAACAACATGCGGATGGCGGATTATCAGGCAAACGGGTGCCGCCATCAGCGGCAGGATAATTTGAATGATCGGCATGTGCTGGGCGATCATGGGCGGTCGTCCTGCACGTCAAGCTCATCTTCTTCGATGGAGCCGTATGCGTTGCGAATGCGCACGACCAAGGCCAGTCCCAACGACGTGGTGGCCACACCAACAACGATTGCGGTCAGTATCAAGACATGGGGCAGGGGGTTTGAATAGGCCGTGATACCCTCGGCCAAGATCGGCGCCGTGCCCCCTTCGACTTTGCCCATGGTGATATAGAGCAGGAACACGGAAACCTGGAAGACGTTCAGCCCGACGATTTTCTTAATCAAGTTGCCATGCGCGATGACGATATAAAAACCGATCATCATCAGGCCGATGATCAGCCAGTAATTCAGGAGGCCTGGAAACGCCATGCGTCAGACCTCCTCTTCCGGGTCTTCGGGCCCGCGCCCTGCGAAGGTGCAGAAAATCGTAATCATCGCCGATGCAACGGTGATCCCGACCCCCAATTCAACCAATAAAATGCCGTAATGCTGGCCGTGTGTCGGCTCATGGGCCAACACGTTGTAGTCCAGATAATTGCCGCCGAGAATGATCCCGGCAACGCCGACGCCCGAGTACAACAAGACGCCGAAAACCAACAACAAACGGGTTACAACAGCCGGTATAACCACCCGGACCGTATCCACGCCGAAAATGATTGCATAAAGAATGAAGCCCGCGGCGAAAATCACGCCGGCCTGGAACCCGCCACCCGGACCAAAATCGCCATGCCATTGAACGTACAGCGCAAACAGCAAGATGTAAGGAATCAAAAACTTTGATATTACCCGGAGAATGATTTTTTGCTTCATGCGCCGGTCTCCCGGGCGGTTTCGTCCGGTGTCTTTTGGGCATCATCTTCAGCAATATCTTCTTCGCGGCGGCGCGGGAATCGGACCCGGCCGAGGATGGCCAGGACACCGATTGCAGCGATAAAGATCACGTAGGTCTCTCCCAACGTGTCATACCCACGGTAGCTAGCCAAAACAGACGTGACGACATTCGGCAAGCCGACTTCCGTCCCTGATTGGCCTATATAACGGTCCGCAACGTGCTGGTGAACCGGCGCTAAGGGGTCGCCGTAATGCGGCATATCCAGCGTGCCGTATATCAGAACCGCACCCGTAATCGTGACGACAATTAATGCGCCGACAACGTTCTTTTTTGGCGACGGCTTTTCTTCGCTTGTCGTCAACGCCAAGGTGCCCAGCATCAAGACCGTTGAAATGCCAGCACCCACGGCGGCTTCGGTGAAGGCGACATCAACCGCGTCCATGATGACATAGGCGGCGGCTCCCAGCAGACTGAAAATGCCTGTGAGCATCACAACGGCAAACAGATTGTGTATCCGCGCGATGGCTATGGCGATCATGCCCATGAAAGCGATCAAGGCGATGATGATTACGTTTTCGATGACACCGCCTCCTTTTTCTCAGCCGTCGGATCGATGGTTGGGTCAGGGACGCTGCCGTCGCTGGTTTCCGGCTTAATGCCGCCATGCAACGCGGCACGCGATAACGCGTGTGTTGCAGTCGGGCTGGTGAACAGAATGAAGATGACGATCATGCCCAGCTTTGCCAAAACCAAGGTGAAGCCGGCCTGAAACGCCAAACCCAAAATAATCAAACCAATGCCCAATGTGTCGATAATGCCGGCGCCGTGCATGCGGCAAAAAACGTCGGGCAATCGAATCAGTCCGATTGCGCCGATAATGCATAATGCGCTGCCGGCGAGAATTGAAGCCCAACTGAGGATATTGAGGACGGCGTCCATCAGAAGTCCCCCTTGTGTTCATCGTCAAGGGGATAGCCCATCTGTTGATAGCGGACGTATTTGGTCACTGCGATGGCACCGATGAAGTTGATCAGTG
>JABJBP010000119.1 GCA_018665815.1 Rhodospirillaceae bacterium | reverse complement strand
TTCGGCGGCGACCCACGGTGGTCCTTTGACGAATGCCAATCGGGGCGCAGCCGGCGCATGTGCCGCCAAGGCTTCACAAAGGTGTCCGTTCGGATCAGCCCGCATGTCAAAATCCAACGGGTCGTGTTGCATCAACACGTCGCCGATTATCGCCAGATCATCCAATGAACGCCCATAGACACCGATATGGTCCAACACCCGGGCCAAAATGAACACGCCGTGGCGCGAGATTGAGCCGAAGCTCGGTTTGTAGCCGTAAGTGCCGCAGAATGACGCCGGGCGGATCACCGAGCCACCGGTTTGCGAGCCCAATGCCAGCGGCACCATGAAATCGGCAACGGCGGCGCCCGAGCCACTGGACGAGCCGCCCGGCGTGCGGGTCGCATCGTGCGGATTTGACGTGCCGCGTTGACCGGTCATGGCGAATTCCGTCGTCACCGTCTTGCCCATGATTACCGCGCCGGCGGCACGCAACAGCGCCACACAACTGGCATCGCGGGCCGGCCGGCGGCCGCGAAATACCTCTGAGCCGTTCTCGGTCGGCATATCAACTGTATCAATGATATCCTTGATGCCGACGGGAACCCCATGAAGCGGCCCCCGGATATTTCCCTCGGCTCTGGCCGCATCGGCGGCACGGGCCTGGGCCAAAGCAATATCTGAATCCAAGTGAGCCCACGCATGAACCGTCTGCTCGCGCTCATCGACACGATCCAGGCAGGCCTGCGTTAGTGCTTCCGAACTCACGTCGCCAGCGGCCAGCGCTGCCGCCATCTCGGCGGCGGTTAAATTATTAGGTTTTGTCACGTCTTCCCTACCGATCAGGGCTTGCGGCGTGGACCGCCACCGTTATCATTTATCCGACACTATAGGCCGTTGCGTTATATGGCGACAACGCCACCTTGTGTTGCTCCCATCTGAATGGGGGTAGTTTCTCCTACCCCTTATATCAATATCCCACCTCCGAAAGGGTATATGTGTTTCAAGCGCGCCTCACTAGCCTTTGACATGGATAGAATTTAACGGTTGGGGAACCGACATGACGAAATCGAAGACCACACCCGATGCCAACCCATCGCCAACGACAGGGTTTCATTTCTTGCAGCTTCCGGGGCCAACGAATATCCCCGAGCGGGTGCTGCGCGCCATGCATCGCCCAGCCATTGATCACCGCGGCCAGAAATTCGCCGATCTAACCCGGACGTTGCTGCACGACATCAAAAGCGTCTTCAAAACGACTGAAGAAGTCTTTCTTCTTCCATCGTCGGGCAGTGGTGCGGGCGAGGCAGCCATCGTCAACTCCCTGTCACCGGGCGACGGCATTTTAATGTTTGATTCCGGGCAATTTTCCTTGCTCTGGATCAAAATGGCCCGGCAGTTCGGTCTGGACGTCACGGTTCACGAGAACGATTGGCGGCGCGGCGCATCCCCCGAAGAGATCGAAGCCACTCTCAGAGAAGACAGTGCGCATCACATCAAAGCCGTGTTCGTCGTCCACAACGAGACGTCCACAGGCGTCACCGCGCGGTTGCCAGAAATTCGCAAGGCGATGGACGCTGCCGGACACCCGGCGCTGTTGATTGTCGATACCATATCGTCCCTGGGCTCATTGGAGTTTGAGTTTGATGAATGGGGCATTGATATCGCCGTCGGCGGATCACAAAAGGGATTGATGCTACCGCCGGGCCTAGGCCTCAATGCGGTCAGCGCGAAAGCCTGCAAAGCAGCCGAAAAAGCGACCCTACCAAAATTCTATTGGGACTGGAACTGGATGCGGGAAAACAACAAGGATGGGTTCTTCCCCTACACACCGGCGATCAGTCTGTTTTACGGGCTCCGCGAAGCCCTAGACATGATGAGCGAAGAAGGACTGGAAAACACCGTCGCACGTCATACCCGGCTTGGCACCGCAACGCGCAGTGCCGTCGAGGCGTGGGGCATGGAACCGATTTGCGAAGATCCGCGGGAATATAGTAATTCCGTCACGGCGGTTCTATTCCCAGACGGCTACGACGTCGAAAATTTCCGCAATGTGATGCGCGATGATTACGGCCTTACATTGGGCGGCGGACTTGCGCGCTTCCAAGGCCGCGCGTTTCGTATCGGACACATGGGTCATTGCAACGAATTGATGCTACTGGGTACCCTTCAAGGGATTGAACTGGGATTGAGCCAAATTGGCTTTGCCCACAACCACGATGGCGCCCAGGCGGCTGGCCGTGTCCTGAGCCGCACACCAGCGGCGATGGCTGCGGAGTAACTCCTGACCGGCTCTTGCCGGTGACTCACGGCGGGGTCGACGCGTCCGGGGCGGGCGTTCGGCCCCGCCGCCAGTTTTAGACACCGGCATCCGCCGGTTTATACGACCAGTGGCATGCACGGATTAATCCGACCAAAGGCATGCGCCGGAAAATTCACACATCCTTGCAAGTTTCCACACCTGCGCTAGATTCCTGGCCAAGGGAAGCCCCGGGAGACGTAGCATGAGTACGGAAAAAATTCTGGCCGAGGTCAGCGGCGGCATCGGACGGTTCATCATCAACAACGCAGAACGGCGCAATTGCATGTCTCTGGATATGTGGGGACGTATGGGTGATGTGTTCGAGGCCTGGGCCGATGACCCGAAGGTTCGCGTTATTGTCGTCCGCGGCGCCGGCGACAAATGCTTCTGTGCGGGCAATGATATTTCAGAATTCGCAACCTTGCGTTCAACACCTGAAAACATCGCGCATTACGGTAGCGTGACAGACCGCGCATATGCTGCCTTCAATAACATTCCGAAACCAACCATCGCCAGGATCGAAGGGTTCTGCATCGGCGGCGGACTTGAAGTCGCACAACTTTGCGATATTCAAATCGCCGCCGAGGGTGCCGAGTTCGGCGTTACGCCAGCTAAGCTGGGCTTGGGTTATAAGCTTGAGGACGTGGAATTACTGACAGGCAACGTGTCCGCCAAGACCGCCAAGGAAATTCTGTTTACTGGTCGCCGATTTCCCGCCGCCGACGCGCTGCGCTGGGGCTTGGTCAACAGGGTCGTCGCGGCCGATGAATTGGATGCCACCGTCGAAGCCTACGCTACGGAAATCGCCACCAATGCACCGCTTTCGGTGAAGGCGGCGAAGGTCATTATTGGTGAGGCCGTGAAAGAAAGCGCTGAACAAGATCACGATGCCTGTCAGGCCTTGGTTGATGCCTGCCATGCCAGCGAAGATTACATCGAAGGCCAGAAAGCCTTTGGTGAAAAACGCCCCCCGCAATTCAAAGGACGCTGAACCGCCCATGCCGTCAGACACCCACGATATCGATCTCACCGATCGCGCGAACTTCGCTTTCTTCACGCCGGTCACGGTCCGCTATTCCGATCAGGATGAACTTGGCCATATCAACAACTGTTCGTACACGGCATATGTGGAATCAGGTCGCGTCGCATTCCTGGGCGGATTTTTAGACGAAGAGAAATATCCGGGCATTGACTTCCTGCTGGCCCGCGTCGCCGTCAATTATCTTCGCGAAGCGCATTTTCCGGGCATCATGGAAGTCGGTACCCGGATCATCCGGCTCGGCAACAAATCCATGACCACGGGTTACGGCCTGTTCAAGGACGGGCACTGCGTGGCGACGGCGGAAAGCGTCAACGTGTTCTTTGAGACCGGCAGCCGGGCTTCCATTGAAATTCCCGATGATGTCCGCGCCTCACTGACCGCCGATCCCCTACAAAAGGCACGGGCCTGATTTACCATGGCCGACGGGTTCAGCGTTAGCCTAATCATCGACAGCCCCCCTGAGGAGGTCTGGACTTTTCTCACTGACTTTGCCAATGCGGGGGAATGGATGCCGGGCATCGATGGCTTACGCCCTATCGACAATGAGAAGATCGGCCTCGGCACACGGCTCCAATTCACCGCACGGAACGCCATGCGAGAAACCGAAATCACCGAATGGAACCCCGGAAAGTGCGTCGCCTTGACCTCTTCTTACGGTGGCGTCACCGCGACATATACCTATTGCGTTGAGCCCGATGACGATGAGACGCGGGTCAGTCTTGTTGCCGTCTGCATGGCAACAGGGGCATGGAAGATTCTCCGCCCGGGCCTAGTATGGGCCATGAAACGAAGCGATTCGGGGCAACTCAAAAAATTACGCACAGCCATGAGACATGCGGCGCAAGAAATCTAATATTCAACTGAGTTTCCCGACGAATTCGCCACACCGACGCTGACGGCACCAACGCGTTGCGATCTAGCTCAATATTTTAAGTCTAGCCAAGGAGACCACCATGCCTGCAATTCACATCGAAATCCCCGAATGGGTCGCCACAGACATAAAAAAGCGCATCCGTGAAGGCGCCAAGCAGGCGGTTCTCGATACCTTGGCGGTGAAAGAATCGAAATTTACCTATGTCGCCGTTCGCGAAGTATACGGTGTCAACCGGCGACGGGGTGCCGCTGATCACCGTGGACTTGAGCCCAGGGCGCGAACCGGCGCGTAAGAAGGCGTTGGTTGATGCTTTGTCAGCGATTTTGAAGACTGAACTCGATGTGGCGGCTGAGGACGTCTATGTCCTGTTCCGAGAAAACCCGGCGGAAAATCATTATTGCGGTGGCACATCTTTGCAGGCTTGGGTTCCCGCCGATAAATAAAGTACTCTGATCCATGTCCGAACAGCACCACGGCAAATTCAAGCGCATCGTTTGGCCGCTGGCCATCGGGCAAATGCTAACATGGGCCGGCCTGTTTTACCTGTTCCCATCACTTCTAGGCGCTTGGGAAAGCGATCTGGGATGGTCAAAAACCGAGCTGGCCGGGGCCCTGACGACGGCGCTGCTGATCTCAGCGGTGACTGCGCCATTTGTCGGACGCGAGATCGATCAAGATCACGCGCACGTCCTGTTTCCTACCTCGACGCTGGCCGCGGCGATACTAT
>JABJBP010000011.1 GCA_018665815.1 Rhodospirillaceae bacterium | reverse complement strand
CCTAGCCGGGTCAGATGCGCTTCCTGACCGTCGTCGCAGGCAATCTGATAGCTGCGCTCGTTGATATCCACTGTAACTTGCGCCATGACGTCTATGCCTCGACAGCTGACTTGAGACGATGGATCACGTCGTCAAGACGCTCACCGACGCGAACATTGGTTTCATCCAGTGTCCGGTTGCGGTCGCGAAGTGTCACAATTTCTTGTTCAAGGTCGCGGGCGTGCTGATCTACAGCCTCCGTCCTGATCGGCGCCGATGATGTGGCTGCTGCATTTGCCTCTAGTTTCGCAATGGCGGTCTCGAGCCGCGATTGCGCCTGTTCAAGACGTGATGGTTTGTGAAGTGCAGATTGCTGAACCAATATCAAAAGCCCCCAGAAAGCTTCATTTCGAATCGCTGATACAGAATATGCGCCGCAAGTCCTTATCGTCAACCTTTGTCGTAAAAAACACGTCTAATTCATTTAATTACCTATAGAATTTTATAGTCACCACTCGCCATTCACGAGTCATGTGTGGATATCGCTGACGAATTAGAACCATTGACCGATTGCAGATGCAATCATCGCTCAGTCATTTGACCACACGATTTGTGTATACTTCACTAATATTTCGTATGCAGCGGAGGGAACAATGACTGTACGTGTAGCGATCAACGGTTTTGGGCGGATTGGCAGACTTGTTTTAAGGGCGATCTTGGAAAGCGAGCGCAACGACATTCAAGTGGTGGGCATCAACGATCTCGGCTCGCCTGAGATGAACGGCCATCTCCTGAAATACGATTCCGTACACGGCATCCTGGCCATTGATGTTAATGTCGATGGCGACATCATGGATTGCGGCACCGGCCCAATTCGCGTCACCGCTGAGCCCGATCCCACGTCGCTGCCATGGGGCGAATTAGAAGTAGATGTCGCACTTGAGTGCACTGGTTATTTCAAGAAACGCGACGACGCCGCCAAGCACATTGAGGCCGGGGCGCGCAAAGTGCTGATTTCAGCACCCGCGACGAACGCCGACAAAACCATTGTCTACGGGGTCAACCATCAATCAATCAATCACCCCTGACGACACTGTCGTCTCCAATGCATCATGTACCACCAACTGTCTGGCGCCTGTTGCCTATGTTCTGAACAAAGCGGTCGGCATTGAAAAAGGGTTCATGACGACGATCCATTCCTATACCGGTGATCAACCTACGCTCGACACCTTGCATTCTGATCCGCGCCGCGCCCGCGCTGCCGCGGTGTCACTAATTCCCGCGTCAACGGGTGCCGCGAAGGCGGTCGGGCTGGTGCTGCCGGAATTGAACGGCAAGTTGGACGGCTCCTCGGTCCGCGTGCCGACACCGAATGTTTCGTTGATTGACCTGACCTTCACGTCCGGCCGCGACACCACCATCGAAGAGATCAACGCCGTCATGAGGGTCGCTGCCGAAGGTAGCTTGAAAGATGTTCTCGTCTATAACACGGTACCACTGGTGTCCGTCGATTTTAATCACAACCCGGCCAGTTCGATCTTCGATGCCACCGGCACTCAAGGTTCTAGAAGGCAACTTTGTTCGCGTACTAAGTTGGCATGACAACGAATGGGGTTTTTCCAACCGGATGCCCGACACGGCGATTGCGCTAGCCAACGCCAACTGACACTACCGGACCAATGATATTGAAAGCCCCGTGCCTTCCGTCACGGGGTTTTTCTTTTGCTTGTGGGAACGTCTATCATTTGTTTCTAACGGAGAGGCTCCATGATGACCGCGACATTCATTGTCCATGATCTCAATCAAGCCGAAGCCGCGCTGGACGCGGCCGACCAAATTGGCGTGCCAGTGATCTTGCGTAGCGCCCTAGGTGCGGCACAGACGATAGGTCCAGGGGTGTTCATGGCGATCACCGAGAAAGCACGGCTAGCTCATCCAAAAACAGATGCCGTCGCGGTTCTCGATTGCGGCGATGAGGCCGGCGCGGCGCTTGCTGCGTTACGGCAGGGATGTCAGGACCTAGCTATCAACCTTGCACCCGAAGCCAGATCCAAACTTGAAGAATTGGCCGAAAAATCCGGTGCCCGTATTCGAGGACCGATCGTCGGACCGGTCCTCGATCTAAGCCAAACCAATGATCCAGTTTCTGCATCTTTAAAGTTTCTAACACCGGAGAGCCCCAATGAATGAAATCGAAGAAGCCGATTGCCGCTTGTATTTGATTTCGCCGCCGCAGATCGATCCCAAGATATTTCGTGATGATCTTGCCGCAGCGCTCGGCGCCGGTGATGTGGGGGCTTTTCAATTGCGCATCAAAGGTGTCGATGACGACACCATCCGACGCACCATCGACATCTTGTTGCCTGTCGCCGAGGCTCAGGGAACCACTTTCATCCTCAATGACCGGCCTGACCTGGCCGCGGAAACTGGCTGCGACGGCGTTCATATCGGCCAGGATGATGCTGGCTACAAAGAAGCCCGCGCCTGCGTCGGACCAGAACGCATTGTCGGTGTGACCTGCAAGAACTCCCGCCACCTAGCCATGGTTGCCGGTGAACAAGGCGCCGACTACGTTGCCTTCGGCGCGTTCTTTCCGACCCAGACAAAACAGGCCGATACACAGGCGGAATTGGAAACACTCGAATGGTGGAGCGAGATGATGGTGCTGCCGTGCGTTGCCATTGGCGGGATCACGGCGGAAAACTGCCCGCCACTGGTGCGCGCCGGCGCAGATTTTTTATCCGTCGTCTCGGCAGTCTGGAATCACCCGGAGGGCCCGGCCCGCGCGGTTGAGGAATTCAACATAGTGATCGCAGCCGCCAGCGCATGAACATTGCCACTTCCGAGGCAAGCTGTTAGAAACCGCGCACTATTTCTTCCAGTTAAATTTCGGGTTCAAAGCGATGAAGATTGACGGCAACGCCATCCGTCCGGGGATGGTCATTGAACACAAAGGCGGCTTGTGGCGCGCCATCAAGACCCAGCATACCCAGCCCGGCAAGGGCGGTGCCTATTTGCAGGTCGAATTGAAGGAAATCCGCGTCGGCACCAAATTGAACGAACGGTTCCGTTCGTCTGAAAAGGTCGAACGCGCGACCTTGGAACAACGCGAGTTCCAGTTCCTGTTTTCCGATGGTGACGCCCATACCTTCATGGATACGGAAACCTACGATCAATTCGCCCTCGACACCGAAATGATCGGCGCCGATCAGGTCGCGTTCCTGCAAGACGGCATGATGGTCATGGTCGAAAATCACGAAGGATCACCGCTCGGCGTCCAATTGCCCGATCACGTCGTCCTTGAAGTCGCCGAGGCCGATGCCGTCGTCAAAGGGCAAACGGCATCGTCGTCATTTAAGCCGGCGGTCATGGATAACGGCGTCAAGGTGATGGTCCCGCCTCATATCGAGGCCGGCACCCGAATTGTCGTCAACACGACCGATGCCACGTATGTGGAACGGGCCAAGGACTGAGGCAACCAACGTGCGATTTAGCCGAACCACAGGCGCTAACTCAGCGCTGATCAATGTCATGACTGCGGCAGCCGAAAAAGCCGGCCGCTCGTTAGTGCGCGGCTTCGGCGAGATTGAAAAGCTGCAAGTATCGAAAAAGGGACCGGCGGATTTTGTTTCGGAAGCCGACCGCCGTGCCGAGGAAATAATTTATCAGGAATTATCAAAAGCCAGACCCGGTTACGGCTTTTTGATGGAAGAGCGCGGCGTTGTCGAAGGCGTAGACACCTCGAACTGCTGGATCGTCGATCCGCTGGACGGCACGTTGAATTTTCTTCACGGGCTACCGCATTTTTCGATTTCCATCGCCCTGGAGCGCGATTCAACAATATTCGCGGGCGTCATCTACGAGCCCATTTCAGATCAGATGTTCTGGGCGGAGAATGGCAAGGGTGCGTACTTAAATGGGCGCCGTGTACGGGTCTCAGCGCGTCACGATATTGAGGAATCAGTTTTCGCAACCGGCATTCCTTTTAAAGGCCGCGACGGGCATCAACCGTTTCTCCGCCAATTGGAACAAGTCATGGCGGTTTCTGCGGGCGTGCGCCGCTTCGGTTCCGCCGCACTGGACCTCGCCTACGTTGCGGCGGGGCGCTATGAAGGGTTCTGGGAGCAAGGCCTTAGTCCATGGGACGTTGCGGCCGGCGTAATAATTGTCCGCGAGGCCGGCGGTTTTGTCAGTGATTTCAAAGGCCGCGATCCAGTTATTGCAAACGGCGAAATAATCGCCGGGAATGCCAGCCTGCATGACACCTTGCGTAAATTGATCAACAAGGCGGCGTAAATACGCCGGGGGTCAGCAGACCTGGTTAAATGATTGCGGAATGTCGGTGGGAAAGCGGTTGTGCGGCTGATTGGGCTTGGTTATTGTGAGCCGAAGGCGTGCTGGACCGGGCTCTTCAAGCGGACATGGCAGCGCAATAATGGCGCCGAGAGCGCATGCGGAAGGTTTGTTGAGATCGATGCATCATCGTTGGCCAAATTCTCTAATTTTCCGTCATCCATTCGCGGCGGCGCTTGTCGTCGCGGTTCTGCTCAATACGGCACTGACCAACCCGGTTCAGTCTCAATCGCAAAGCGGAGTTTTTGTTGATCTGAGTGTCCTCAACGACAGCGGCGCAAGCTATGGCGCATTTGGCACTGCCCGCAGCGGGTTAATTGTGCCGCCAAAATTCGCACCGAAATCAACGTTGCATCTTGCGCCTAAAACCAAGGTGAAACTAAAACGACCTGGTGCTGGCCAGTCGATGACCAAAAAATCAATGCCCTCCACGCCGAAAGAATCGGTCAAATCAGCAGCCATGAAAAAACCGATGGCTAAGGCGCCCGCCGCCAAAATGGCGGCAATAAAAACGACAGCGGTAAAGAAGCCTATGGCGATGAAGCCGGCGCCGAAAAAAGCCGAAAAAATGGCGAAATCCGCGCCACCACCGCCACCGGCAAAAACTCCAACTGCCCCACCAGCTCCGACCAAGAAAGCACCACCGCCGCCCGCTGTTTCAACGACACCGCCGCCGGCAGCCCCATCCGCGACGGCAGCCACGGGAGCAACCGAGACCGCAAGTGTGCCGACCGCTATCGATATAAAACCAGGGCAAGCGCTCCGCATCAACTTCGCGGATATTGACACTAAGTTGATCGATGCCAATAAGCCAAGCCTCCTGGCTTTAGCTACGGCAATGCAAGGCAAAACCGGATTCAGATTACAATTATTAGCCTACGCCGGCGGAAAAGATCTTTCGACCAGCAAGGCTCGCAGGATGTCGCTTTCGCGCGCCCTGTCCGTCCGTTCGTTCCTGATCGACAATGGCATCCGTAGTACACAGATTGATGTCCGCGCGCTGGGCAACAAGACGACTGAAAAGCCGATCAATCGGGTTGACGTTAATCTTGCTCGCCGCTAGCCGGTTGGATCAACCTTGGCACGCCGAGCTGTAGACCCAAGGGCGAACGCCCCCAGACGAGGCCGGTGATGACCCGTCCACATACCTATCTCATTCGGATGCTATTGTTTCTCGGCGCGGTCAGCGTCGTCTGCGTTCTGTTGTTCCCACCGCTGCGCGAATTTTTCGCCGCCAATGCGGCGCTCAACGGCCTTATTCTCGGCGTACTGATCCTCGGCATTTTTTACAATTTTCGGCAAGTCCTGCGGCTCTACCCGGAAGTCACTTGGATTGACGAATTTCGGCGCAGTCTGGATGAGGATATGCTCCATCCCAGCGCACCCAACAACATTGATGCGCCCAAATTGCTGGCCCCGATGGCCACCATGGTCTCAAACCGCAACAGCCTCAGCCTGTCGGCCATGTCGATGCGTTCACTTCTTGATGGGATCGCTTCGCGCTTGGATGAATCGCGCGACCTGTCCCGTTACACAATCGGGTTGCTGATTTTCCTAGGCTTACTCGGCACCTTCTGGGGGTTACTTGAAACGGTCGCGTCAATCGGCGACGTGATCGGCAGCCTCAGTGTCGATGGCGGCGACCCGGCGACCGTATTCGGCTCATTAAAGCAAGGGTTGGAAGCCCCCATGGCCGGCATGGGGACGGCTTTTTCATCGTCCTTATTCGGATTGGCAGGATCACTCGTCTTAGGATTTCTCGATCTGCAAGCGGCACAAGCCCAGAACCGCTTTTTCAATGATCTTGAGGAGTGGCTGTCCAGCGTCACGCGGCTGTCCAGCGGCGCCCTAATTTCAGATGGCGAACAGGCCATGCCGGCCTATGTTCAGGCGTTGCTGGAGCAAACGGCGGAAAGCCTTGAGAATTTGCAACGTACCCTGGCCCGCGGCGAGGAAAGCCGTGCTAATGCGGATTCCGGCATTCACAGCCTTGCCGGCAAGATCGAAACGCTGACCGATCAAATGCGTACCGAGCAGGCTTTGATGAAAAGCCTGGCAGAAACTCAAGTTTCGATGAAACCGTTGTTGCAGCAGATTGCTGATGGTGCGGGGGCACCGAGCGGCGGTGTTGACGAGTCAACGCGCGCCCACATCCGAAATTTGGATGTTCATGTAGGCCGCATGGTCGATGAATTGCGCACCGGCCGCGAAGACCTGATCCAGCAGGTAAGAAGCGAGATCAAGCTTTTGGCCCGCACGGTCGCGGCAACCAGTGATGATTTCGAGCGGTAAAGGTCATGGCGTCCCTCGGACGGTACGAGCGTAACACCAATATCTGGCCCGGTTTTGTCGATGCACTGGCAACCTTGCTGATGGTCGTTATTTTTCTTTTGATGATCTTCGTGTTGGCGCAGTTTTTTCTGGGCCAAGCGCTTTCCGGACGCGACACCGCCTTGCAACGTCTGGAAAGCCAGGTCACTGAGCTGGCGGATCTTTTGGCTCTCGAGAAACGCACCAACACCAACCTAACCGAAAACCTCGCGCAGATGTCACAAGAACTCCAAACTTCGGTATCCGCACGCGACAGCCTTCGCTCAACAGCCAACGAAATGCGTGTCCGCGCCGATGAAACTGCGGCGAAGATGGATGACGTGTTCTCCCGGATGAGCGCCGACAAGGAGCAGTTACGAAATCAGAATCTGGAACTGGCCAGCTTGGGAACGGATATCTCATCGCTCAAAGCGCTACGCCAGGAGTTAGAGGCTGAGGTTGCCAAACTGGCGGCGAGAGCATCCGCCCTTGAAACCGTTGCGGGCGAGGAAAAGCAAGCCCGCACCAAAGCGGAATCCCAACTGACCGCCGCCAGCCAGGAATTAGAATCCTCGAAGGAGACCCTGGAGGTTACCATCGAAGAACTTATGGCTGTGCGAAAATCTCAGGCGTCAACGGCCAAAGCATTAACTGCGGCGCGCAACACCCAGGAGGCGACGTCG
This sequence comes from Rhodospirillaceae bacterium, assembly GCA_018665815.1. Classification (GTDB taxonomy): domain Bacteria; phylum Pseudomonadota; class Alphaproteobacteria; order Rhodospirillales; family Casp-alpha2; genus UBA3470. Next base: position 27,577 of record JABJBP010000011.1, on the reverse strand, counting down.
GCGGACCTCGCCGCGGCACAAAAGGCGGCGAGTACGAAAGTTCAAGAACTGGCCTCGACCCGCCGGACTTTGCTTGAGGAGAAACAACTCTCGAAGAGTGCCCGCGCCCAGTTGGCATTGCTCAACAAACAAATGTCGGTGCTACGCACCCAATTGGCGCGCCTAGAAGAAGCCTTGGAAGTCTCGGAAACCAGTGCCAAGGAAAAAAATATCCAAATCGTAAATTTAGGCAAGCGCCTGAACGCCGCGTTGGCCAGCAAGGTTCAGGAATTGTCGCGCTACCGCTCAGAATTTTTCGGTCGACTGCGCGAACTCCTCGGCAATCAACGCGGCATTCGCATTTCCGGCGATCGGTTTGTCTTCCAATCCGAGGTCTTGTTCGACAAGGGCTCGGCGGATATTGGTGTCATTGGCAAATCGCAGCTGACCGCTTTGGCGGGGACCCTGAAAACGATCGCCGCCAAAATCCCCGATGGCATCGACTGGGTTTTGCGCGTCGATGGGCATACGGATTCTGATCCAATCAACACGCCCAGGTTTCCGTCGAACTGGGAGTTATCTTCGGCTCGCGCCATCGCGGTCGTCCGCCAACTCGTCACGGACGGCCTACCGTCCAAGCGCTTGGTCGCCGCCGGGTTCGGACAATACCGCCCGATCGACTCGCGCACCGACGAAATTGCAAAGCGCCGCAACCGCCGTATCGAATTGAAGCTCACACAGCGCTAACCGCCGGCCCCAGGACACACGATGCCCATTCTATTTCTCATTGTCGTGGTCGACCTGATCGGATTTGGAGTCATCATTCCACTGCTGCCGTTTTACGGTGAATTTTTTCAGGCCGCCCCCGCCACCGTCGGCCTGATCATGGCCACCTATTCAGGCGCACAGTTTCTAGCCGCACCCTTTTGGGGAAGATTGAGCGATCGGATTGGTCGCCGACCGGTCTTGCTTATTAGTCTGGCGGGAGCCGTCGCTGCTTACGTTTGGCTGGGATTTGCCCAATCCCTCTGGACGCTTTTCGCGGCACGTGCGTTGGGTGGGTTCATGGCGGGCAATATTTCCACCGCCTTCGCTTACGTCGCCGACGTGACGACCCGCGAAAACCGGGCCCGCGGCATGGGAATGATCGGTGCAGCGTTTGGATTGGGCTTCATCATCGGGCCCGCCGTCGGTGGTCTCCTAGCCGGCCCGGATCCGATGAACGCTGATTATCAAAGCCCCGCCTTCGCCGCCGCCGGCCTGTCGGCATTGGCCTTGGTTCTTGGACTACTGTTTTTGAAGGAATCACTGTCTCCCGAAATTCGCCAACGCCTGGCAAAAAAACCAATCGAAACCCGGCGCCGCCAATTCCGAAATGCGCTGGCCCGACCGAACGTCGGATTTTTGATATTGCTGTCGTTTATGGCGACCTTTGCGTTTGCTGGCCTGGAAGCCACCTTTGCCATGTGGTCGCGGCGTCAGTTTGGTTGGGGCCCTGAACAGAACGGTTACTTGTTTGCGCTGGTTGGCATCCTGGGCGCCCTGGTGCAGGGCGGTCTGGTCGGTCGCCTGGCCAAACGGTTCGGCGAGGCCCGCCTGATCGTGCAAGGCGCCGGCGCACTTTGCCTTGGCGTCGCATTGATCCCCTTCGCCGACAACTTGGTTTTATTACTGGTGGCGATGATCATCGCAGCTTACGGGTTTTCAATCATTTCTCCGGCGCTCAACAGCCTAATTTCCCTACAGGTGGGTGACGATGTCCAAGGGTCGATTATGGGCGTCACACGATCAGCGACAACCTTGGCACGGGTCGCCGGACCGGCATTTGCTGGGGGCATATTCGCCATGCTGGGTAAGGACTGGCCTTATTATGCCGGTGCGCTTGTAATGGCCACCGTGACCGTCATGGCTTGGCGGGCGTTGCCTCGATTGACGGACGCGCCATCGAAAGACGTAATAGATACAAACGAGCCTTGATCCCGCCCCTCTCTTCGCCTATATAAAGCGCTAAATTGCCCCCTAATTTTGAGCGCCCTCAAGGGCGATGCTAAAAAATGAAAAAAGACATTCACCCGGAATACCACGAAATCAACGTGCAAATGACCGATGGTTCGACGTTTACGACGCGCTCGACCTGGGGCAAAGAAGGCGACACGCTGAAGCTTGACGTTGACCCAAACAGCCACCCGGCGTGGACCGGCGGCGCACACCGCCTTGTCGATTCCGGCGGTCAGTTGGCAAAATTCAACAAGCGATTCGCGGGCATCGGCCTGAAATCCTAATCTACACCGCTGTTTTTAGTGGAATTTCCAAATGCCGCCGACACCTGTTCGGCGGCATAGTCTCGTGGTGTTTTCACTGACGCACAGCTTTTTTGATGGTCCTTAGATTTTATGTTATATATTAATGGCTTGGAGCGATTCGCTCCAACCTCCGACAATGCCCAAACTGAAAAGGGTTTGGGACAGTGGTGTCGGGCGCGGTTTTTTGGGAGTAGGGACAGTTCCGAAGAAAGATAGAGAATGGCTTAACCGTTAGGTTTTGGGGACCATGCCGGTACAAACGCATTATGAAGTGCACGTCCAACAAGGTGGCCGCTGGAGCATTCATGCCCAGTTTGATTCCCATCAAAAAGATGTCGCCATCGAAGAGGCGAAACAGTTGGACAGCCAAGGCAATACCGGTGCCGTCAAGGTTATCCGAGAGGTTTATGATTCCGGCCAAGGTACTCACCGCAATTATGTCATATACAAAAGCGCTGGGGCCTCGGCGTCAGATGGCGAAACCGACCGCACCGGGACCAAGAACGACCAATCCAGCTGGTCGTCGGGCGACGACGACGATGATGATGACGGCGGATTTGGCGGCGATTTCGACGATGACGACGATGACGACGACGATGACGATGATTTCGAATTAGCCGAAGTCAAAAAAAGAAAAAAGAAAAAAACCAAGAAGGTTTCCTTGACGGGCATCCTTGTCAAACTCCTGCTCATCACTTTGTTCAGTATCTGCTTGGCAGCGTTAACAACAGTTGTCGCATCCAATGTCTTGGGTGGCTCCACCTTGTTCGGGTATCGCATCACCGCGGCGCGTGAAGCGAACATGTTGTTCGTTGTATTCACGTTGACCTTCCTCATCGCCGCAGGCTCAATGGCGATGACGTTCATGCGGGGCGATAGCCTGGGCAAACAGAAACGCCGTCGCCCGCCGGCCCGGCGCGCTCAAGCTGCCGCGGCGCCGGCACTCGTTAAAAACACGAAAAGGAAACGCAAGGAATCCCGTGATGCGCTCGACAGTGCAATGTCCGGCAGTGACGAATATCAACTCGCGGAGGCCGAACAGCAAAAAGCCTACATGATGGATTTCCTTAGCGAGGCGCTGAAGAAATCCGGCACCGATGACAAAAAGATGGATAACTTCAACAAGTTCGGTGTCAACCTGTTCCTGGCTGGCGCTTGCGAGACATTGGCTGACAAGCGTGACCTGGACGCCAAGTCTCGCTCCAAGGTCCTGGCGGACAGTGTCCGGGTCATGGGTTTCAAGAAATCCCACGCCTCAACATTTGCCGATAAATATGAGGAATATCTTTTGCAGGACCCGCGCTACATGCAGATGTACCAAGCTGGCCGCAATGCCATGAACACGCATTTCCAAGATCCGGACGATTCCGCACAGCATATGAAATCAGCATTGGCCGAGTGGAACCAGCCGAAGAAAAAAGAAGAACATTCCGGCCCCATTACCGTGCTGTTCACCGATATCGCGGGTTCCACGGCGATGCCCCAAAAGCTCGGCGATGCCGGCGCGCAAGAGGTTGTGCGTATTCACAACCGGATCGTTCGCGCCGTCCTGACGAATTGCAACGGCCGCGAGGTCAAACACACCGGTGACGGCATTATGGCTTCATTTGGCCGCGTGACCGACAGCATCGATGCCTCCATTCAAATGCAGGAGGAATGCATGGTCAGCAATCAGCAAAACCCCGATCTTCCCCTGCATTTAAAAATTGGCATCAATGCCGGCGAGCCGATTGTCGAAGATAACGATCTGTTCGGTACCGTGGTCCAACTCTCGGCACGTATCGTTGACAAGGCCCAGGCCGATGAAATTTTTGTCTCGGAAATCGTCCGCGGCATTTGCACCGGTAAAAATTATAAATTCGACAGTAAGGGCGGTTATGAAATGAAGGGCTTTGACGGCCCGATGACGCTCTATGAGGTGGTCTGGAGAAACCCGGGCGCCGCTGCCGCAGAATAATCATCTTCAAAAAAAATCGCCCCCTCCCCTTGCGAACAAAAAATAGTCTGACTACCTGATTGTTACGGATGGATGCCGATTGCCGGGTCCGTTCCAACGCCTGGAACATCCGGGCATAACATAGGGCTTGGCCATGGTGGCGGGCTCTCAAAACCCATATAGCTCAAAGGAGAGTATGGCTATGCGTACAATAGATTTTTCCCCTCTTTTCCGTCACTCCGTCGGTTTTGACCGTCTTCAACGGCTTGCCGATTCCGCCCTTCAATCTGATAGCGGCGCGCCTGCATATCCGCCTTATAACATCGAGCAAGTGGACGAAGACGGGTACAATATTTCCATGGCCGTCGCCGGTTTTAGCGAAGCCGACATTGACGTGATCGTGACGGAAAACACCCTTGTCGTAACTGGCCGCCAGCCGGATGCCGACAGCGTTAAATATCTGCACCGCGGGATCGCCGGCAGAGCCTTCGAGCGACGCTTCGAGTTGGCCGATCACATCAAGGTCAGTGACGCCAGTCTTGTGAATGGCCTATTGCGAATTGATTTGGTTCGCGAAATTCCCGAAGAGAAAAAGCCGCGCTCGATCGCCATCAACACCAAAGCGATTCCACATAAAAAAGCGGCTTAGTCTCATCATTGCCTAATCTGAGAAGCGCGTTGGAAATGAAATCCAACGCGCTTTTCTATTGGCTGTGAATTCGTTGAGAGTTTATTCAGCGGCCCGTGACAGCACAATTTTTTCCAAACGGTTTCTGACAGCAATCGGAATCGGCACCGGGCGCTGCGAGACGCGATCAATATAAACATGAACAAACTTCCCCGTGGCGGCGGGTGACAAAACATCCTCACCAAACAATCCAATGGCGTAGGTCACGCTGGAGTTGCCCAAAGATTGAACTGTCAGACCTGCCAACACCGGGTCAGGCCAGGAAAGCTGTTTGTGAAAACGGCATAGCGTTTCGACAGTTACCGGATAACAGTCATCTTTCAACCAATCGACATCCAATTCGAAGCGCGTGAATTTGGTCACAATATCTTCGATGCAGCGGTTGTAGACGACATTGTTGAGATGACCGAGCATATCGTTGTCACCCCATCGGGTCGCGATTTCGATCCGATACGGGTATTCGGCAATCGGCCCCGACAAGCGCGCCCCGGCAGACTTAACCGCCGCCTCACCCATGAGTGCCGTTCCGAACGTCACCTTCAACGGCAATGCCCGCAAGCGCAGCGCGAATAGCATCTGGAATCGTAACGGGCCGGCGGCTTTCCCGATCAACGAAAACGTGGACAAAGTACCCAGTGGCCGCTGGCGTTTGTTCGCCGTCTTTAAAGACCGCGACTTCATAACGAACGCTGGAATTTCCTAATTTCCCAACACGGAGCCCGACCTCGAGTTTCTCCGGATAGGCGACAGGTTTCAGAAAATTGCAATGGCTTTCGGGGCAAATCCCGATGACCGGCGCCGTATGCGGATCAAAGCCACCCGCCTCAACCAGAAATTTATTCACCGCCGTATCGACGTAGGCGTAATAAACCACATTGTTGACGTGACCATAGAGATCATTGTCATTCCAACGCGTTTGGACGGGTTGGAAGTCAAAATAGTCCGCGCGAGTCTCGGTAGCATCGGGCATCTATTGAATTTCCTGCCAAATTTACAAAAGGTTAGACAAATTAATGGGGGCCGCTTTCAATGGGCGGCCCCCTATTATTTTTAGCCTCAAAACCTGTCAAACTCGCCTGAACTCGTACTAAACGTACGAACGAGAACGCTACTTTAGTCATCGGCCATCAGCCGGTCAATACGCGAATTGGCAGGGGTAAAATCTTTATATTGAGGACGAAAAAAGGCCGCCCCAAATGTGGGGCGGCGAGTGTTCAACAGGGAGGCGTCGAAGTTATGTGAATGGCTTTTTATGCGCATCCACATATCGACATCTACGACAAATCGATTAACGAACGGTAAACACGAGGCGATTAAATCTGTGGTAAAGTACGTGCGTCGAAATCGAAAATGGAAGACGCATGTCCCCCTCTATTGCATGGTTACTTGTTTTGACCGGCCTAGTTGCACCGTTGATTCATGTCCTGATCGTCGCAGGGAAGGCCGCCCCAGAAGGATCTCGTTGCCCGTTCAGCCCGCGCGCCGGCTGGGCCGTGTTGGTGCTTTTCTTAGGCCCCATTGGCTGGCTCATGTTCATGCACGCACGGCACCGTCAGCGTGCCGCCACCATTGCCATCAATCCCACCGACAAGACTACTTCTTGAAAACAGACTCGGCCCCATCGCGGGCGACTTCCTTTGACGCAATTATCTGTTCCGTGCGGGCAATCTCAGCCTGCAGTTCCTCGATGTATTCTCCCAACGCCTCGATTGACATTTCGTCCAAGTTCTTTGGCTTGGGCTTTTCGTTTTTGGGTTCCAGGTCGGCCCATTCCATGATTGATTCTCCTGTCTCAAACCCCGCGTTTGCGGCTTGTCACCCTACTGACAACATTCTAGACACGGGGCTGGGCCCCGATCAATTGCCGTCGAAGGAACAGAGCCATGAGCACCGCCACCATGATGAGCTGTATTGAGATATCAGAACCCGGCGGACCGGAGGTCTTGAAGCCAGCCGAGCGCCCCATTCCCGCGGCTGGACCAGGCGAGCTTTTGATCGCCGTCGCCGCAGCCGGCATCAATGGCCCCGACCTCATGCAGCGCCGCGGCCTTTATCCGGCGCCCAAGGGCGCGTCCGACCTTTTGGGCCTCGAGGTTGCCGGTACGGTCTCCGCCGTTGGGCGCGATGTCGAGGGTTGGTTCGAGGGCGACGCAGTTTGCGGGTTGGCCAACGGTGGCGGATACGCGGAATTTTGTGCCGTCGATGCAGCTCACTGCCTACCCATTCCGGCCGGCCTCAGCGCTGTCGAAGCAGCCTCCCTGCCGGAAACCTATTTCACCATCTGGAGCAACATTTTTATGACGGCCGGTCTGTCGGCTGGCGAAGTTTACCTGGTTCACGGCGGCGCCGGCGGCTTGGGAACAACGTCAATCCAATTGGCGAAAGCTTTCGGCGCCACAGTCGTCGCCACCGATAGCCCAGCGGATCGCGCCGCCATCTGCGCTGATCTTGGCGCCGATCGGGTCATCGACTACAACGACGAGGATTTCGTTGACGTTGTCCGCGATGAGTTTGGTGGAGCCCAGGTGATCTTGGATATTGTCGGCGGATCTAATATTGCGCGCAACATTAAGGCGGCCCGTCACGATTGCCGAATAGTTCAATTGGCATTTGCTTTAGGCTCGAAGGTCGAAATTAATTTAATGCCGGTTATGCTCAAACGATTGGTTTATACGGGTTCCACCTTGCGCAGCCGTCCGGACAGCTACAAATCGCAAGTCGGTGCTGCGCTATTGGAAAAAGTATGGCCATTGTTCGCCGAAGGTAAGCTCAAAACCGTCGTTGACCGCACTTTGCCTTTGCATGAAGCCGAGCAAGCTCACCGGCTGATGGAGAGCGCCGGACATAAGGGAAAGATCGTTTTGGAAACCTGAATTTTCGGTTGCGAAATAGCCTGAGATGATTGACCACCGCCCCGATGGGGCGCTATAAAGGCGTACGATTCCTGGGCCGGCGCTGTATTGGCGCCGGCGGAATTATTTTTGAGAAGGAAATTCGTCATGGCGCATCCGCTGATGCCGAAAGCAACGGCCGTCTGGCTGATCGACAACACCATGCTCAGCTTTGAACAGATTGCCGCATTTTGCGGGCTGCATGACCTGGAAGTTCAAGCTCTGGCCGATGGCGAAGTGGCACCCGGAATGCAAGGCCTCGATCCGATTGCACGCGGTGAACTGACCCAAGATGAGATCAACCGCTGCCAGGATGACCCCACGGGCCGTCTTGAGATAGCGAAAGCGACGACTCCGCTGCCGAAGGCACGCTCAAAAGGCGCGCGCTATACGCCGGTTTCAAAACGCGGCGACCGCCCCAACGCCATTGCCTGGCTGTTGAAAAATTACCCGGAATTGAGCGACCCGCAAATTTCCAAATTGGTCGGGACAACAAAACCAACGATCAATGCAATTCGTGACCGCTCGCATTGGAATACGCCAAACATCAAACCTCAAAACCCCGTTGGTCTGGGTATTTGTAGCGGCTCCGATTTGGAAAAATTGATCGCTGTGGCCCGCGCCAGAGCCGGCAAAGTTCACGCGCCCGGCGCGGCGACGGCGCCGGATGGAATTTTGGAAAAAGCCGATTTGGAACCCGCTGCGCCGGAACCTGCGCTCCCGGAAACGCCGGCACCCATCACTTCGCCCGATCAAGTTCCCGACACAGTCAGTGTCGAATCGGTCTTTGGCGAACAGCCTGCAAAACCGGAATCCGACACCGCCTAAAGATTACGGCGCATCCGAGAGTTTCGCCGCCGAGGCCAATTCGACACAGATTCAAAACACCTCCATCGCCGATTTGACCTCACCGACCGTCGGCATGGTCGGCGCCAGGCGAATATTGCGGTCGTTGGGGTCTTCACCCAGCGGATAGGTTGATCCTGCCGGTGTCAGTTTGACCCCGGCTTCGCCGGCCAAGCGGATGATTTCGGATGCGCAACCGTCCAGCACATCAACACTGACGAAATAACCGCCCTTCGGTGATGTCCATTTGGCAATCCCCTTGCCCGCCAACCGGCGCTGAAGAGCATCTTCGACGGCCGCAAATTTCGGACCGATGATCGCCGCCTGGGCATCCATATGAGCACGCAGCCCATCCATGTCCTTGAAGAAACGGACATGGCGAAGTTGGTTGATTTTGTCCGGGCCGATAGCGGAATAGAACATTTTTTTTCAGAGCGTCTTGAATGTTCGCTTCCGACGCCGCCAGCACGGCAACGCCAGCCCCCGGCAATGTCAATTTCGAGGTTGAGCCGAACATCAACACACGGTCCGGCGTCCCGGCGTTCTTGCAGGCCGCCAGCAGATTCTTCAACGGCGCCGGCCCCTCGCCGATATGGTGAACGTTGTAGGCGTTGTCCCAGATTACCCGGAAATCGGGCGCCGCAACCTGCATGTTCGCCAACCGATCAACGACATCATCTGAATAAACTTCGCCCGATGGATTGGAATACTTCGGCACGCACCAAATGCCCTTCACCGACGCATCGTCCGCGACCAAGGCTTCTACCGCGTCCATATCAGGGCCGTCGGGCGTCATCGGCACGGTGACCATCCCAACGCCCAGCCGTTCACAAATTGCGAAGTGCCGGTCATAACCTGGCACCGGGCAAATAAATTTGACGCTGCCCTGGTCGCCCCAGGGTGCGCTTCCGCCCGGCATGCCGAACAACATGCCGCCGACAATGGTGTCATACATCATCGTCAAACTGGAATTGCCGCCGACGATAATTTCCGCCGGGGCCACTTCCATGTACTCTGCGAACAGCGCCTTGGCTTCGGGAATGCCGGAAAGAATGCCGTAATTTCGATAATCGGTGCCGTCATCACCATCGGTATCGCCGGGGCCGACGACGGTCAAAATACCGTTCGATAAATCAAGTTGATCAGGTGCCGGTTTGCCTCGGGTCATGTCCAGCGCCAGGTTTTTCCCCCGTATACCTTCATAAGTGGCCTGCGCCTCCGCGCCGATGCCGGCCAGTTCGTCTGCGGATTTTTCATTGAAGTCCATGCCTTCGCTCCTGACTAGTCCACCACCGGAACCGTATAGTTCAATCCCAGGCGGCCACCATCCACGTAAATCGTCTCGCCGGTAATATAGCTCGCGTCATCGCTGCCCAGGAATACCGCCACGGAGGCAATCTCATCGGGCTCACCCATACGGCCCATGGGCGTTCGCGACATCATCTTGATCCGCGCCGCATCATCCGACATCAACTGTTTGGCCATGTCCGTCGCGATGGTCCCCGGACCGATGGCATTGACTCTGACGCCCTTGGCCGCCAAGCCCAGCGCCATTGCCACCGTCAATTGCTTCACGCCGCCCTTGCAGACCGCGTAGGATAAAATCTCAGGAATGGTGATCACCGCCTGGATCGACGACATGTTGATGATCGAGCCCGAACCCTGTTCGGCCATTTGACGTGCGGCGGCCTGATTGGTCAGGAAATATCCCTTCAAATTAACTCGCAGCACCCGATCGAAATCTTCTTCGCTCAATTCCAACGGGTCACAGACATGCAGCAAGGCCGCATTCGCCAGCGCGACGTCAAGACGCCCAAATGTTGAGACGCAAGCCGCGACCATGGCATCGACCTGGTCTTTGTCACCAACATCGCATGTCACCGACAGGGCCTCGCCGCCAGCAGCCGTGATGATCTCGGCGGTCTCCGCAGCGCCTTCACCGTTTATATCCGAGACGACCACCTTGGCCCCCTCTTTGGCAAACCGCTCGGCACACGCCCGGCCTAATCCCTGAGCCGCGCCTGTCACGGCACACACTTTTCCCTCAAGACGCATCTGGGCACTCCTTAAATTCTCGAAATTGATTGTTTATGTTACCGCACCCTTCCGCCATGCAAAGCGCGAAAGGCGGGCCATGCGAATAATTCCTTGCGCTCAGCGCAAACTTCGGTGAAATCGCCACATACGGTTTTCCTACTGGCTTGGGCGGGTTATCTTTCCGAATCAACAATTGGGATTGAGGGCATCAATTATGAAGATCGCGATTATGGCCACTGGTGGTGTGGGCGGCGTATTCGGCGCCAAGTTGGCCGAAGCCGGCGAGGACGTCCATTTCATCGCCCGCGGTGCGCACTTGGATGCCATCCGTGCGGGCGGCCTGAAGATTACCGGCGATGGCGGCGATACCCTGATCAGCGACGCCAAGGCGACGGACGCCCCAGCCACCATTGGTCCGGTCGATGTAGTGGTGTTCGCGGTCAAGCTCTGGGATACGGAAACCGCCGCCGAGATGTGCAAACCGATGCTGGACGACAACACGGTCGTCATCCCGTTCCAGAACGGCGTTGGTTCCATGGAAGCGATTTCAGCGGTGATCGGGGCTCAGCACACCGCCGGCGGCGTCTCGCGTGTCTCGGCCTCAATTGAGGCGCCCGGCGTCATCCACCAAGTCGGCGATTTCGCCTATTTGGGCTTCGGCGAAGCGGCGGGCGGTGGCTCGCCCCGCCTGGAAGCCTTCTTGGATGTCTGCAAAAATGCCGGGATTGATTCCGAAATCACAGAAGATATCCAGCGCGCACTTTGGCAAAAATTTATTTTCCTCGTCGCCTTGAGCGGTATGACGACGGCAGCCAGAACACCGCTTCGTGCCTTGATTGAGAGCGATGAAGGGTTAGCCACGGCAAGAACATGCATGGAAGAGATTGCAGCCGTCGGGCGCGCGCGGGGCGTCGCCCTGCCCGACAACATCGTCGATAAGCTGGTCGCCTTCGGTCAATCCATCCCTAAGTCCATGAAAGCCTCACAGGCCATCGACCTGGACGCCGGCCGGCGTCTTGAAGCGCCCTGGCTCACCGGCGCAGTCTGTTCCATGGGCCGCGACGCCGGCGTGCCGACGCCGGTCAATGACGCGCTCTATGCCGTCATCAGCCCGTTCAACTTAGGCACCAGTTAAAGGTTCTTCCCATGCCACACACAATCGACGCGGCCCTCGCCGAGGCGCTCGAAACGTTAAAAGAGGTGTCCACCAACACCCTGACAACGCAATTGTATAAACGCGGTATGTCGTCAATGTTCATCAATGGCGTGCATCCGCTTAGTCCAGGCGCCGGGCGATTGGTCGGATTGGCTTACACCTTGCGCTTTTTACCAAAACGCGAAGACAAGATGGCGGCCGTATCGAACTCGTCGCCCGACTACCCGCAACGCCGCGCAGTCGCCGAATGCCCGCCCGATTACGTGCTGGTCATTGATGCACGCGGCGAAGCGACCACGGCGACCTTGGGCGATATATTGATGACCGGGCTTCAGGCGCGCGGTTGCGCCGGTGTGGTCACCGATGGCGCCATGCGCGACACGGAGGCCATGGTCGCCCTCGATTACCCGATCTTCTGCGCCGGCGCTGCGGCGAAAAACAGCCATATCACCCATTATGCGTCGGAACTGGACGTGCCCGTGGCCTGCGGTGGTGCTGCGGTTTTCCCAGGTGACGTTATTGTCGGTGATGCGGACGGTGTGGTCGTCTTTCCGCCTGAAATGGCGGTGGAATTGGCCACCCAAGGCGCCGAACAGGAACTTTTGGAAACCTTTATCCAAGAACACGTTGCTGCCGGCGCGCCGGTGGCGGGCAGTTACCCACCAAACGATGAGACCCGCGCAAAATATGAAGACTGGAAACGCCTGCGCCAAACTTAGGCGGTCTTCTCCATTTGGATATAGGTCACGGCGGCGATCACGATAAGCCCACCGATAATCGTCGGCATGGTTAAGGTTTCTCCCAAAATAAAGACCCCGCCGGCAACGGCGGAGACCGGCATCAGCATCAAAAACGGTGCGACTCGGCCAATCGGATGGCGCGCGATCAGGGTGTACCAGAACCCATACCCCAATGCGGTCATCACCAACCCCAGATACAGTACCGTCCCCCAAACAACCCAATCGGCGGCGCGGATGAGTTCCAGATGGTTGTCTTCGAACACCAAAGAAAACGCGAACAACTGCGGGCTGGCGAACACCGCAACCCAAGCCGTCAGCGTGACCCCGCCGACAGTGCCGAGCTTGCGGACCATGACTTGGCCTATAGCCCAGGTAAACGTGCCGCCGACAATCATCAACAGCGGCAGCCAGGCATTCGCGAATTTCAATCCGCCGGCAATCAAGGCCACACCACCGAAGGCGGCGGCGATTCCCGCCCATTTCCTGAGGCTTGGTTTTTCCGCCAGAAATAAAATACCGAGGATCACCAAGAACGGCACTTCCAGCTGCACCACCAAAATCGCCACCGAGGCATCCAGACCTTTGAGGCCATTGAAGGTCAAGCTGTATTGAATGGCGGCGGAAACCAGCGCAATCAACATCAGCCGCCGCATCATCCCCCAGGGCGGTTTGACGAACCAGACCAGCACCAGCGCCGTCACCGTGAAGCGGAACGCCATCAACAAGATCGGTGGGAAATGCGCGATCGCGGCCTTCGCGAATACCACGCCCATGCCCCAGATCACCGCCACGGCGATACCCATAAAAATATCTTGGGGTTTGAGTGCCATGACGTGCTCGCGCGATTGCCAAAACCGCCGAGAGGTTAGGGCTGAAACTGGAGAAAGTAACGCCGTAACTTGTTTTCAGCCCCGATGACAGGTTGGGACAGGTTGGGGCAAGTTGGACTTTCGCGGGCGCGTGGGTGTGCTAGATTTTGACCCAGCGATCCTAGCGCCCGGAGATTACCCATGATCGATTCCCCCGTGACCCTGGATGACATTGAAGCCGCCGCTGAGCGTATCAAGGATCGAGTGCGGCGTACGCCATGCCTGCGCTCGCGCTTCACCCGCGAGCCGATCCATCCGCAATTGATGCTGAAACTGGAATGTCTGCAGGTGACCGGATCGTTCAAGGCCCGCGGCGCCAATAACGCCGTCCTCAGCTTGAATGAAGACCAGCGCCGACGCGGCATCATCACAGCGTCAGGGGGCAATCACGGGGTCGCCATTGCCTATGCGGGGCACGCATCGGGAATCCCGACGACGGTCTATCTGCCCGGCCGCGCCGACCCACAAAAGGCCCGCGACCTGGAACGCTGGGGCGCCGAATTGGTTATCGAAGGTGACGTCTGGGACGACGCCGCCGGCGCTGCCCAGGCCCGCGCCGAAAAAGATGGCCTGACCTTCGTCCATCCCTTCGATGACCCACTGGTCATCGCGGGCCAGGGCACTGTGGGCCGTGAAATGCTGAAACAGGCATCACAAATCGATGTCATTTTGGTCGGCATCGGCGGCGGCGGATTAATATCGGGCATCGCCACGGCGGCCAAGGCGATTAAGCCGGAAATCCGAATTATCGGCGTCGAGCCGGTCGGTGCGCCGACACTGAAAGCCAGTCTGGAAGCGGGCTGCGTCACAACCCTCGAAGAGATATCCACGAATGCCATCACCTTAGCACCGAAACGCAGCGCGCAGCTGAACCTTGATATTATCAGCCGGCATGTTGATGAAATTGTCCTGGTCGACGACACAGAAATGAAAACAGCCGCCCGCTGGCTCTATCAAGAAGCCGGCATTGCCGCAGACCTATCGGGCGCGGCGGCGTTGGCGGCGCTACAATCAGGTAAAGTCAGCGTCCCCGATGATCAATGCGTGGCTGCGTTGGTTTGCGGTGCAGGCAAGGACGGCGTTGGGGATTGATAGAACGGCCGGATCGAAAATGAGCGTTCCCGTGCCGCGCGACCCATCGTATATACGAGATATAGAATTCAGATGAATATGCATTTCAAACGGGTTGCGATTTCATCCAATTCAGGCGATTCGTGCCCTGTTGAAATCTCTAGCTTGTTAAATTGACTAAATTTCAACATCTTGTCGATCTTACTTTATATCATTTAGTTTATGAACGTGACGTGCAATTCCGGCACAGAATCCCGCGCAGGGGAAAGGGTTTGAAAAATGGCTGACGAAGTATCCAAGGACGAGGCGGTCGCCGAGCGTGCGCCCATGACTGAAGCAGAAACACCTAAAAAATCAGGCTTTTTTAACAACCTTTCCATCCGCAACAAGTTGGTGGCGCTGTTGACCGTATTCGGCCTCTCACCCGCCATTGTCCTGTTTGTCATCCTTTAATTACAAGGCGGGCCATTCCATCAGGTTTTGGCCCAAGGCCTTGCCATTAATGCCACCAAGATGATGGATGTTATTGAACGCAATTTGTTCGAACGTTACGGCGACGTTCAAGCCTTCGGCCTCAACACCACCGCCCAGGACCCTGCCAATTGGGGCAACCCGAGCGATAGGAATCCACTGGTCGGCGCCATGAACGGCTATATGACCGGTTACGGCATTTATCAGTTGACCTTATTGGTGTCGCCGGAAGGCAAGCTGTTGGTGGCGAATACCGTCGGTCCGCTTGGCAAGCCACTAAATACTAAAGGCCTCTACGGAAAATCCTTTGCCGGCGAGCAATGGCTAAAAGACGTCATGGCCGGCAAGTTCCTGGAAGGCGACGGCCTGAGCGGCACGAATGTGACAGATGCGCATTTCAGCGCGCTGGTTGATGATGTCTACGGCTCCAAGGGCGCGTATTCTTTGATCTATGCGGCGCCGGTAAAAAATGCCGCCGGCAAAACCGTTGCCGTCTGGGCCAATTACGCGGACTTCGGCTTAGTCGAAGATATGGCGGTGCATTCCACAAGGAGTACAAAACCGGCGGTCAGCCGAAAACCGAACTGACGCTCCTCGATAAAAACGGTGCCGTCATCGTCGATTATGATCCGACCGCCCAAGGTTGGACAAAATATCCGCGCAAACCCAATGTCATCGGCAAGGTCAACTTGGCGAAACTGGGTGTCGAAGCGGCGATTGCCGCCGTCAAAGGTGGTTCGGGCTCCTTAGAAGATACCTTCCACGCACGCAAGAAAATCCATCAGGCCGCCGGCTATGCCACTCCAAAGGTGGCTACAACTACCCTGGTCTCGGCTGGTCGGGGCTCATTCGAGCGCCTGTCGAAGATGTCTACGCGCTGTGGGATACGACGATCCTGACGATGATCATCGCGCTGGCCGTTTCTGCGGCCGTCGTTGTGGCCCTCGGCATCCTGATCGGTAAGGCCTTTGCGTCACCGATCGTCATCATGACGGCGACAATGGGGGAACTTGCCGAAGGCAATCTCGATGCCGAGGTGCCGGCCAAGGAGCGTGGCGATGAAATCGGTGAAATGGCGCACACGGTCCAGATTTTCAAGGACAACGCCGTTGAAATGAAACGCCTGGGAGCCGAACAAAAAGAAGCCGAGATCCGCGCCGAAAAAGAAAAATCCGAGATGATGGACGCTTTGGCCGACGACTTCGAGGCGAGCCTCGGCGGTGTTATCCAATCCGTGTCGGCAGCATCAACCGAATTGCAGTCATCGGCCGAAGCCATGTCATCAACGGCAGATACGACCATGCAACAATCGGCTGCCGTCTCATCAACATCCGAACAAGCGTCGGGCAACGTCCAGACCATGGCCACGGCGGCGGAGGAACTTTCCAGTTCGATCACCGAAATCAGCCGACAGGTGTCGGAATCATCGACGATTTCATCGAACGCGGTCACCGAAGCCGAAAAAGCCAATCAGATGATCCAAGGCTTGGTTGAGGCCTCGCAAAAGGTCGGTGAGGTTGTCGGTCTGATTACCGATATCGCCGAACAGACCAACTTGCTAGCCCTGAACGCGACCATTGAAGCGGCCGGGGCCGGTGAAGCCGGCAAGGGCTTCGCGGTCGTCGCCTCCGAGGTCAAGAACCTTGCCAATCAGACGGCCAAGGCGACGGACGAAATCGGCTCTCAGATTGCGGGAATACGTTCGGCAACGGAAGATTCCGTGGAAGCCATCGACGGCATCACCAAGATCATCAGCCGGATTGATGAGATTGCCACAACCATCGCCTCGGCGGTCGAGGAACAGGGTGCCGCGACCCAGGAAATCGCCCGCAACGCCGAGCAAGCAGCAGCCGGCACGGCTGAGGTCTCATCATCGATCACGGTGGTATCTCAGGCGGCTGGCGAAACCGGCGAGGCGGCAAGCCAGATCCAGGGTGCGGCATCAGAGCTTTCCCAGCAGTCGGAAATGCTGAGCACCGAGGTCGGCAAATTCCTGACCCAAGTTCGGTCCAGTTAAACAGACCGAGCAGCGAATAGTTACATCGATTCAAGGGCCGCCGGGATAATCCGGCGGCCCTTTTATTTCGCCTCATTCCAAATCATCGGTGTTGCCCCTGCCGACGGGCGTTACTAGTATCCCCGCCGCCCCTACTTGCCTGCGGAGCGTTCGTGATGCTGAGCACACCTATTCTGACCAACGAACACCTTCAATCCTTTCGCGATGACGGTTTCCTGATCGTCCACGGTGCCTTCAATGCCGATGACATGAAGGCGATTTCCGACTGGTCGGACGAAATGCTGACCCGGCCCGAGGAAAGCGGCAAGCACTGGGTCTACCATGAAAAAAGCCTAAAGGGTGACAACGCCGATTTGGTCAGCCGGATCGAAAACATTGCGCCCTTCCACGCCGGATTTCAGGAATTCACTGAGGCGTTGCGCGCACCCGTCGGCCAATTGCTGGGCGAAGAAGCGACGCTGTTCAAGGAAAAGATCAATTTCAAGATGCCCGGCGGCGATGGCTTCAAGCCCCATCAAGATAGTCAGGCCGGTTGGAACGCCTACACGGATTTCTTTATCAGCGTGCTGGTCAGCATCGATGCCGCGACCATCGAGAACGGCTGTTTGGAGCTGTGTGCCGGCCACCATCAGCGCGGTCTGTTCAAATCATGGGAGCCGCTGACGGAAACCGATATGAACGGCATGGTGTTCGAGCCCACGCCGACCCAGCCCGGCGACATCGTATTCTTTGACAATTTTGCGCCGCACCAATCAAAACCGAACATGAGTGACCAAGTTCGGCGCATTTACTACGCCACCTACAATCGATTGTCGGAGGGCGAGCACATGGCCCAGTACTACACCGACAAGCATAAGAACTATCCCCCCGACATCGACCGCGACGCCGCTCGGGAGTACGTCTTCCGGGTATAACCCCAAAGCCGGACACCATGGAAACATCCGTCCTTCTGCTGGTACTTGGCGCCGCCGTCATCCACGCGGCGTGGAATGCGTTGGTCAAAAGCGGCGGCCAACCGTGGCTACGCGTTGGCACGGTGATGGCGACCAGTGGCGTGATGGGTTGGATATTGGTGCCTTTCGTGCCATTCCCCAGCAGTGAGGTGTGGCCCTATATTCTTTTTTCGGCGTTTTTCCATCAATGTTATTTTGTCGGCATTTGCCTTGGCTATCGACACGGTGATCTGTCACACGTCTACCCCATACAACGCGGCTTGGCACCGTTCCTCATTGCCATCGGCGCGTGGTGGTTTGCCGGCGATCGGCTGAACACACAAGGCTTGGCCGGCGTCGTGGTAATCGGCGTGGCTATTCTCAGCCTCGCCATCGCGTCGACGAAATGGCCGGCCGATGCCAAGGCGTTCGGGTTCGCCGTGTTCTCCGGTTGTGCCATCGCCGCCTATAGCGTCAGCAGCGGCATCGGTGGACGGGCATCGGAGAATGTGTTGTCGTTCATTGTCTGGGTGATCGCTATCAGCGACTTACCGTTTGGCATTGTCGCGATTGCACTGAATTTCCGCCGAAGCGGCGACAATGTCCGTCGGCACATGGCATTGGGGGTAATCGGTGGAGTTTTAACCGCGGTATCCTTCGGTATCGTAATTTGGGCGATGACGAAGGCGCCCATCACCTACGTAGCTGCGGTACGCGAAACCAGCGTCGTTTTGGCAGCGTGGATGGGCAGCCGATTATTTGGTGAGCCTTTCGGTAGACAAAGAATTGCAGCAGCCGTGTTGGTCGTTATCGGCGTGGCACTACTGCAGACCAGTTGAGAGAATTACGCTGCCGTGCCTGATTGCGCGGCATATGCTGCAATTTTAGGAATCACCTTGGTTTCAGCTTTATCTAGATCTTCGGGATAATCGATTTCGATCCATGGCGTGCCGGTAATGTCTTCATGACCGAAGGTGCCGACCGGTTCGGCCAGCAACACGTCGCACATGGCACGCTCGTAGGCGCCATCGATCTCGTTATTGCTGATGATTTCATCGGCGCGATCAGCGATCTTTCCGGCGATCTCAGCGGACATTTTCATGAAGCCCGGCCATTCGCCGACCGCGTCGTGTTCACGGGTCAATTGCTTGCCAAAATCGACAACCTTGCCGTCGTTCAGGCACACTCTGACGAAATCATCGGTGCTTTGAAACTCACGGTCCATGATGAAACAGTTGGGATGCGGGGATTGCACCAGGCAAGCCAGCAAATCGGGGGGGTAAAGCACGTCCGCATCCATGAAAATAACCGGGGAACCTGAGCGCATCACCGGTGCACCGCAAGCCAAGGACAAGATCGGCCCTTCAGCGAATCGCGGATTAAAGACCGAAGAGATGAAACCTTCCGGCGCAACACGCTTGGCTTCGGCTAATAAGTCGGCCTGACGATGGCCAACCACCAGCATCAATTCATCGACACCGAGCGCACGCAGAATGCTGACATGGCGCTCCAACAGGGTTTGCCCCTCGAAGCGCAACAACGCCTTTGGCAATTCTTCGTTCTCGTCTCCGTAAAGACGGCGGGCCAGCCCGGCCGCCAACATCAAGGCTTTCATGGATTTGGTTCACTTCTCAGATCAGTGATTGCCGTGACTTTTAGTCTCAGAAATCGATATCGGCAAGCATCCCAACGACGCCCCCCATGTCGAATGCCTGCATTTTATTCCAAATATCGATGCGCGCCGAACCATTGCACCGCATCGGCAATCGCCTCTTTGGCCGGCCGGGGCGCATAGCCCAATCGGGCTTTCGCTTTGTCCGCCGAAAAAAACATCTTTTTCTTCGCCATGCGGACGCCATCAATCGTCACGAAAGGCTCGTCGCCGCCACTCAGGCGGGTCCAGGTTTCAGCCAATAGGGCGATGGGCATGATCAGATTATGTGGAATTTTAACACGCGGCGCGGCGCGGCCTGTCTGCTCGGCGATCATCGCCAATATTTCCGCCAAGGACAGATTCTCTCCACCCAGTATATAGCGCTCACCAACCTCTCCTTGATCATAGGCAAGAAGATGCCCGTCGGCGACATCGTCAACGTGCGCAATGTTCAGCCCCGTATCGACATAAGCCGGCATTTTGCCGCTGGCGGCCTCGACGATCATCCTGCCCGTCGGCGTCGGCTTGATGTCGCGTGGCCCCACCGGGGTCGAAGGATTGACGATGACAATCGGCGCGTCTTCTTCCGTGATCA
Organism: Rhodospirillaceae bacterium; assembly: GCA_018665815.1. Lineage (GTDB taxonomy): Bacteria > Pseudomonadota > Alphaproteobacteria > Rhodospirillales > Casp-alpha2 > UBA3470. The sequence goes on along the minus strand of JABJBP010000011.1, from coordinate 7,392 downwards.
ACGCGCGAACGGCCTCTTCGGCCTTAAATTTCGATTGTTTATAAGGACCGATCATATTGCCATATGACACTGGCGTCTCTTCATCGGCACTACCGCCCTTGAGAATACCGAGAACAGCGACGCTGCTGGTGTAGACGATCCGTTTGACGCCGGCGCTCATGGCGGCCCGGCAAATTGTCCGTGACCCTTCAACATTGGCGCGAAACATGGCCTCGGCATCACGGGTCCAGAGCCGGTAATCCGCGGCGACATGAAATACCCCATCGCACCCTTCGACCGCCGGTGCCAAGCTATCGGGGTTCATCAGATCACCCTCTACGGGTTCAACGTCAAGATTTTCGATATTTCGCCGGTCACTGGATGGCCGAACCAGCACGCGCACTTTCTCGCCGCGTGCCAAAAGGCGGCGCACGACGGCGGAGCCGACAAAACCCGTTGCTCCTGTGACCAACATCATTTTCGGAAAAATCCCTGCATTCTGCCTCTTTGCTGGTCTTTAGCTTACAAATCTTCTAAAAATCGCCAACATGGGCTTCACCTTTAACGGTTTAATGCCTATTTTCAATGTTACGCGTGATTCGCACCGCTGAAACACCCGATTAATGACCCCGGCAATGCGGCGCAGAGGACTGGAGAATTCATGGCCAAGCAGTTGAAAGTTTTACTGGCAAGCCCCCGCGGGTTTTGTGCGGGCGTCGAACGCGCCATTGAAATCGTTGAACGTGCGCTCGACCGATTTGGGCCACCGGTCTATGTGCGCCATGAAATCGTTCACAACAAACACGTCGTCGACTCGCTGCGCACCAAGGGCGCGATCTTTGTTGATGAAGTCGATAAAATTCCCGAAGGCGCACATGCCATTTTCAGCGCCCACGGCGTTTCCGCCGAAGTCGTTGGCGCCGCCAGCGGCCGTGGCCTTGAGGTCATCGACGCCACCTGCCCGCTGGTTTCCAAAGTCCACAAGGAGGGCCAAAACCACGTCGGCAAGGGCCGCCAGGTCATTCTCATCGGTCACGCCGGCCACCCCGAGGTTGAGGGCACCCAGGGGCAAATACCCGGTGGCGTGCTGTTGGTGACCGACCCCGAGGACGTCCAAACACTTGAAGTCGACGACCCAAGTCAATTGGCGTACGTGACCCAAACCACGCTTAGCGTCGATGACACCCGCGACGTCATCGTCGCGCTCAGGAAGCGGTTTCCGAAAATTACCGGACCTGACGTTAAAGATATCTGCTATGCGACCCAAAACCGCCAAGACGCGGTGCGCGAACTGGCGCCGCAAATTGATTTGCTGTTGGTCGTTGGTGCACAGAACAGCTCGAACTCCAATCGGCTTCGCGATTTGGGGGATGCCATGGGCAAGCCCAGCTACCTGATTGCTTCGGCCGAGGACATGGACCCGGCCTGGTTGGCAGGTGTAGAAACCGTCGGCATCACTGCCGGCGCGTCGGCACCCGAAGAATTAGTTCAAGGCGTCATTGAGAGATTGTCGGAATATTCCGATGTTGAGGTCGAGAAGCTGTCCGGCGTCGTTGAGAACATTACCTTCAAGCTGCCCCGCGAGTTGACCGCACCGGTCGCTTCGACGGCGGCGGAATAAGGAGACAATTTGATGGCCGTTCCTCTGATCCAGCAATGGCGTGTCGGTAGCTACATCATGAAGCAGCGCTTAAAGGGTATCGACAAGTATCCGCTGGTGTTGATGTTGGAGCCCTTGTTCCGCTGCAATCTGGCCTGCCCGGGCTGCGGCAAAATCGATTACGAAGACCCGATCCTCAACAAACGCCTATCCCTCGAAGAGTGCCTTGAGGCTGTCGATGAATGTGATGCGCCGGTGGTCTCCATTCCCGGTGGCGAGCCGTTGATCCACAAAGAGATCAAGCAGATCGTCGAAGGCATCACTGCACGTAAAAAATTCGTGTATATCTGTACCAACGGCCTATTGCTGGAAAAGAAACTCGAGCAGTTCACGCCAACGCCCTATCTGACTTTTTCCGTGCATCTTGATGGACTGAAAGAGCATCACGATCGGGCTGTCGATCAACCCGGCACCTTCGATATTGCCGTTAAGGCGATTCGTAAGGCGAAATCCATGGGCTTCCGCGTCAATGTGGCATGCACGCTGTTCGATCAGATGAATGCCCAAGAAGCGGCGGAGTTCTTCGACTTCTGTGCCAACGACCTGCAGGTCGAAGGGGTAACGATTTCCCCTGGTTACGCCTATGAACGCGCGCCCGATCAAGAACACTTCCTGTCGCGGCGAAAAACCAAACAGCTGTTCCGCGACATCTTCAGCCACGCGGACGCAAAGAAATGGCGGTTCAGCCAATCGACGTTGTTCATGGATTTTCTGGCCGGTAATCAAACCTATAAATGTACCCCTTGGGGTAATCCGGCGCGCAATGTCTTTGGCTGGCAACGCCCGTGCTACCTACTTGGTGAAGGCTACGCCGATACGTTCCGCGAATTAATGGATGACACAGAGTGGGACAAATACGGCACCGGAAATTATGAAAAATGCGCCAACTGCATGGTGCACTGCGGCTATGAAGCCACAGCCGTCGCCGATACGGTTGCCCATCCCCTGAAGGCGCTTGGCGTGTTTTTGCGCGGGGTGCAAACCGATGGCGAGATGGCGCCGGAAATTCCCTTGGACAATCAACGCCCGGCAGAATTTACCTTCGAGGGCATGGTCAAAACCATGACCCAAAAGCGCGAAGAGGAAGAGGCCTTAAGACTCGCCCAAGCCGAGTTGAAAGCCCAATCGAGGACCGAGGCCACCAGCGACGCCGCGTAATCCATCAAAAGCTTTTCGTGAATCACCCACCAATCTGATCAAATTCCCCCAGGCCTGAGGCCGCCGCGCAGCCTGCCAAGCCAGTGCACCTATACGCACATCACCGGACCGCGTCAGGCATTTGAGCACCCATTTCGGCACCACCCGATCATCGGGATCGGAAATCGCACGCACGACACAGAACGGCACATTCAATTCCGCCGCGACCCGGGCCACAGCATGGCTTTCCATGTCGCACGCGATCGCCCCGCTGCCTTTGTGTAGCGCGCGCTTGTCATCGGGTGTCCCGACCATCCGGTCCGACCCGGCAATGGCAGCTTCGGCAACTGGCACCGAACTGCCGATCAGCGCGTAAATTTCACGGCGCCATGGCTCTGATGCCTCAAAACTCGTGTCACCAGCCACCACTTTTGTTGCTAAAACAACCATGCCCGCCGGCGCATCCGCCGATAGCCCGCCGGCGACACCGAAACTCATCAGCCCTTGGGCGCCGTGCTCAATGAGCGCCCGGGCACCTTCCTCGGCGCGCGCCGGACCAACGCCGGCAAATGTTTTGAAATGGCGCTCGGCTTCGGGAATAGCCTGAAAGCAATCGGTCTCACGAGGAAGCCCGCTGACCACCCCAACCGTCACGACCTAAATCCCGTGGGTCGGGAACTTGGCGTTGCGTTTTTGCAGGTCGCGGTATCGGGCCAAGGTCCAAAGCGGGAAAAACGCGCTATAGCCATGATAACGGAGATAGAAAATGCGCGGAAAGCCAACGGCATTGAAGTATTCCTCATGCCATTTCCCCTGGCTGCGCGGTGCCTTCAACAGAAACTCAACGCCGCCTTTGACGGCGACACTGTCAATATCGCCCGCCGCCATCAACGCCAGCACTGCCCATGATGTCTGTGACGGTGTTGATGTTTTAACCTCATCACGGCGATGTTGCCAATAACTGGCACAGTCCTCGCCCCAACCGCCGTCAGCCTGCTGGCGGGCCTTCAGCCAATCGACGGCTCTGCGGATATAAGGCGCCTGCATGTCCTCGCCAATGGCGTTCAGGGCACACAGCACCGACCAGGTGCCATAAACGTAATTGTTGCCCCAGCGCCCGAACCACGACCCGTCTTTTTCTTGTTCGCGGCGCAAATATTCAATAGCGCGCGCGACCGCCGGTTCCGCTGTCGTGTAACCGACCTGGGCCAGCATTCCAAGGCACCGTGCGCTGACGTCCGCCGTCGGCGGATCCAGAAGTGCGCCATGGTCCGCAAAGGGAATATGTTGCAGAACGTCGTAGTCATTGTCGACGTCAAAAGCACCCCAACCGCCATTGCGGCTTTGCATGCCGATCACCCATTCGATTCCACGATCAATGGCGATTTTATATTTTTCCGCGTCCGTCCTATGCAAGGCCATGACAACAACAGCAGTATCATCAACGTCGGGATAGTGATCATTCCAATATTGGAACGCCCAACCGCCCGGGCGGACGCCGGGCGCCCTTTCCGCCCAATCCCCAGCGACATCAAGAATCTGCCGGCCAACCAACCATTTGGATGCCTTGTCCAATACAGGATCACCGGCCTTGAAACCGGCCTCAAGCATGGCATGTGCCGCCAGCCCAGTATCCCAAACCGGTGACAGGCACGGTTGGCAGTATCCTCGCTCGCCATCAAAGACCAGAAGTTTGTCCATGGCTTCGCGGGCAGTGACATAATCGGGGTGCGTTTGCGGATAGCCGAGCGCGTGATAGGCCATAACCGTATTGGCCATGGCCGGAAAAATAGCGCCCAGGCCATCTTCGCCGTTCAGCCGTTCTTTCATAAACGCCAGCGCCTTGCCGATGGCCCTGCCGGTCACCGCAACGGGAATTAAGCGCTCAAACTGCCGGAGGACGCGGTCGATCCAAAGGAAAAATTCACCCAACCAATGACCAGTCGGATTGACCATGTAATCCTTTTCTTCGTGCGGCAGGGTAACAAATAACTCGCGGATATTGACTCGCCTGGGGTTGGCCGCTTTGGGCTTCAGCGCAGCCAAAATAAACAGCGGAATCATCACCGTTCTTGACCAATAAGAAACTTTGTCGATGTGAAACATCGCCCACTTCGGCAGCAACAGGGCTTCGACGCGGATGACCGGTACGGCGCGCCACGGCATCTGTTCAAAAAGTGCCAGCGCAATACGCGTGAAGACATTGGCGCGCGCCGCGCCACCGGCCGCCAGGATCGCGTTGCGCGCCCGCACCATATGCGGTGCATCAGGGTCGTCGCCAACAAGCTTCAGGGCGTAATAGGCCTTTACTGAGGCGCTCATGTTGAAGTCGCCGTCGTAATAAAGCGGCCAACCGCCGTGTTTTTCCTGTACTGAGCGCAGATAGACGGCAAGCTTCTGCTCGACCTCGTCGTCTATGGTGCCGAGAAAATGATTGAGGAAGATGTATTCCGCCGGAATGGTAGCGTCGGCTTCAAGCTCGAATGCCCAATGACCGTCGCTGACCTGTTGGTCGGCCAGCCAGGTTTTGGCTTCTTCAATAACACCATCTATTTCACGCGCGTCTGATGCTTGCCCGTGTTGAAACGGCGTCGTTCGGCGGTCTCGCATTTCCATCATTAATGTCGCTTTTATTCGTCCCGAATTCGAAGCTTACAGCTTCTGGAATCGATCTTTCCAAATCCTTAAGGCACAGTTGATTTGTGTCAAAAAACCGCCATGTTTTCAAGCTTTTCTAAACTTCAAACGATCACAGGGCGTTGATCATCGCGGCGGCCTTGAAACCGGAACGCAATGTGCCTTCGATCGTCGCCGGTAAACTTGTATCGGTCCAATCGCCAGCCAGAAATAAATTACCCCATTGTGTCCGGCAATCGGGCCGACGGCCAATTTGATCTGGCGTTTGCAAAAATGTCGCTCGCCTTTCCTTGATCACCCGGTGTGCCGGCAACGCTAGATTACCAAGATCGTAGGCTTTGCATATTTCGCCCCAAAAAGTTTCGGCGATTTGTTCGGCTGGCTGCAACGCTAGATCATCAGCAGCGCTGACGGTCACCGAGACAATGCCATCGCGGACAAACAGCCATTCTGCGGTCGCATTGATCAACCCCAGGAACGGGCTTTCTTGGTGCCCCACCGGCAATCGGAAATGCCCGTTGACGATCGCCGAGAAACGATCCGGTGCCTGCAAATCCGGTATTAGATCGGCGGCGACGGACGCCGGCAGGGCGGAAATAATGCGATCGTCCGACGCAACAACAACTTCCCCCGAGGACGTCTCAATGGAACTGATCCGCCCGTTGGTCATTCCAAGCCCGCGAATGCGTTCATTGAAGTGCACCGCGGCGCCTTGTGCCCGAAGGAAAGCCAGCGCTGGATCAACGAACGAATGGCTTAAACCGCGCTTCGGGATTGCCGGACGGCAGGCCGCCTCGCCAAGCGCCAAGGTTTCCTTGATCACCCGCCACATGGGACCGGCAGATGAAAGCGCCGGATCGGTGTTCATCACGGCGATGATAATCGGCGCCCAGAAACGGTCCCAAAGTGCGCCATTGGTCTTCATGCAGGACTCGATGGTTTTGCCATCACCAGCACCCGCCAACCGCCAACATCTCAAATAATCACCCAAGGACGCACCGGGCACACGACGCGAAGCCGACAATAAAGACCACGGTATGCGGCCCCGATCGGGCTCGACCGTCCAGCGCAGACCGGATTGCAAGTCCAGGAACGGGAAACGAGCCGGGCCGACGACGTCGAGGGTATCTTCGGCTCCGATCGTGTCGAGATATGCCATGACCGCGTGATTACCACTGAGAACCAAATGGTTGCCGTTGTCGATGGCGGCGTCGATTTCGGTGTCATGGAATGAACGGCACCGACCGCCGGCGTGCCCGGCGGCTTCATAGACCACGACTTTGGTGCCCGCGGCCGCCAGTTTGACCGCCGCCGACAGCCCCGCGAGCCCGGCGCCCAAGACGTGAACCGTGCCGCTCACAAGAACCCGTAACGAAAGAGAACCCAGAGCTTGGTCACGGCGGACAAGCGAACCGGAGCGTGCAAATCGCGCCGCTTATCTTTGGTCATTTTGGCAAAAATACGTCCGTAAACTTCCAACATCATCACCGCCGGCCGGACTGCATCACGGTCACAAAGCCGAGCCAACCCACGGGCTTCCGAAAATCTCCTGGCCGCCACATCGGCCAACAATTCGCACACCCGGGGCAGGCCGGGATGACGAAGCACCGCATCCAGGTCATCCGTATCCTCGATCCCGTGGGCGGTGAGCAGGTCGGTCGGTAGATACAACCGGTCCCGCGCCATGTCTTCGACGACATCGCGAAGAATATTCGTTAACTGCAAGGCTTGGCCCTGGGCGAACGCTAATTTATCGCCGATTTCCGGATCAAGGCCGAACACCCGGGTCGATAATCTTCCGACCGCCGAGGCGACGCGGTCACAATAAAGTGTCAATTCATCAATATCGGCAATCCGCACCCGGTCGCCGGCATCCATTTCCATACCGGCGATGACGGCGCCGAAGTCCTGTTGGCGCAGACCGAATTGATCAATGGGTTGGGCCAAGGCGCGGCCGACTATGGTGCGCGGAATATCGG
>JABJBP010000118.1 GCA_018665815.1 Rhodospirillaceae bacterium | reverse complement strand
TTGGCGCACCCGACAGGATTCGAACCTGTGACCTCTGCCTTCGGAGGGCAGCGCTCTATCCAGCTGAGCTACGGGTGCGCTGGGGCCTTTCGGCCACGCGCAACATACGCCTGAGGTTCAGGGATCGCAAGAGTGGCGGCGGTGTTTCGGGGCGGGAAGATCGTCTAGCCGTTCGCTTCATCTTCATCGGTGGACAGTTCCCTGAAATAGCGCTCCGCGTTGCCGAAGGTGGGGTGAGATCAGAGATTATCACCCGACAATCAGCAGCATTGGTACGTTGCCATCGATGTTCACTTGCCCGCCGGCCGGTGCGATCACACCGCTTGCGAGGTTGATGAGGCGGTCGGCGGCGGCTGCCTCCGGCGCATCCATGGCAGCAGTGCCGTCAGGGAGCAGGGCGATGACTTTGCGTCCTCCGATCTCGGCGGTGATTTGGCGGCCGCCGGGGACATCATTGGTGATGATGATACCCACCTCGCCCTGAACCGTCGCCAGGGCGGCGTTCACGTGGCGCACCACCTGGGCGCCGAGGCGTGGGTTGAAGAGCCTGTCGAGGACGCCGTTGCGGACGAAGTAGCCGCGATCGTTGTCGGCGAAGGTGTCGACGAAGACGTGGACGTCCGGGTAGGCGCGGGCCGTCAGCATGGTTTCAGTTAGGCGGTTCGCGGTGCCGAGATCATCGGCGGTTTCATCGGCCGGGTTGGCGCCCATCATGCGGAGATGGACCGAGGCCGCCACACCGAAATCGTCGGCCATGGCACTGGCCGCGGCAATGGCGTCAGTGGGGGCGGTGTCCAGGGTCAGGCGGAAGACGAAGCCGCCGATGTGGCCTTTGAAATCCGGATGATCGAGCAGGGTCCGCATTTCCGCTTCATCGCGGGGAAAGAAGCCCTGGTTGATGGCGTGATAATAGCGTCCTGATTCTTCACGCATCTCATCAATGGAGCGCAGCTTTGAGAGATAGACGGGCATCGCCGTCGCCGCCATGGTCCGCGCCATGCCGGCGGCGACACGATCCAGGCTTTCCGGGTTGTAGCCAATTTCCCAGGCTTCAAAGATGTCGGCGTTGGCGATGATTAAATCATGTTCCGCATCGGTGGGCGCGCCGAATGTGGATAAGGTGAATTCGTGGCCGTGGCGCTGGAGGGTGCGCATGCGCTGGACGTTGTAGGGAATTTTCAGATCACGCAGTGGGACGCGCAATTTGCGCACGCCCATTTCCCACAGCGCCAGCAGCGGGTAATCATTGCGGACCTCCTTGCGATCGAATTCATCGAGGCCGCCGGTCGGTGGGATTTCAATGATCTCCATCCAGTTCTGGCGCATGTCGAAACCGAAGTTGGCGCCGGCGTTGAGGCGGGGATGGATGGGCGGGACGCGCTCTTCGGTAGGCGTCACTGGGCTGCCCTCCGCAGCCGTTTCGCCGTAAGTCCGGACCACGTCGCAGATATGGCCACCTTCGTGGACATGGACGACGAGGTAGCCGAGTTTCGGCTTGTCGTTGCGCCCGGCTTCGGAGCCCTCGTCGGGCGCGATGCGAAACATCTCCGAATAATCCTGGCGGACGAACGCGGTCGACGGCAGCAGGTAGCAATCGGTGTCGGCATGTCGGTTGTACCAGAAATGATGGACGTGGCCGATGAACAGGGCCTCGACGCCGTAATTTTCAAGCAGACCCAGCATCCACGAACGCCCGGGTTCGGAGATATTGTCGTAGTTGTCGTCTTCATGGGGGTTCGAGAAATAGGGCGGATAGTGGCTGTTCATGAACAACCGTTTGCCCTTGTTGGCTTCCAGGTCGGCTTCCAGCCATGCGCGCTGGGCGGCCTCGGACGGAAAGCCGGAATTGATGATCTGCGCGTTGATGACGATGAAATGGCAATCACCGTGGTCGAAGGAATGGTAATGCGGGCCAAAATACTTTTCCCAAAGCGGCAGATAGGCTTCGGAAACCCCCGCCGCCGGCGCCCAGTCGTTGGGCTTGTCGCCGACGTCGTGGTTGCCGGGCACCAAGTGGAGGTCGTGTTTGAGGCCCTCGACCTGTTCCAAGAACCGCGTCGCGGCTTCGTGGTAGGCATCGGGGATGGCCGGCACGGGATGCACCAAATCGCCGACGTTTATGACGAAGGCCAAGTCGCGGGAATTCAAATCGTGGACCACGTGGCGCATCCGCGCGTTCGCAAGCTCGTTGACGGGGAAAGGCGAGTTACAGTCGTCTTCGCCGGGGTTGAGGTGCGTGTCGGTGATGACACCAAAGGAGAATAGGCGGTTTCCAAGTTCTATAGACATGGCTTTGGTCCTTGGGGACAAGAGTGGTGTGTCGGCTTATTTTACTGGGCAAGAAGCGGGGCCGCCAGATTATCTGGCGACCCCTGAATTCATCCGGCCATGGGGATCACGTCGGCGCCCCGTTTCGCCCGGATATGGTTGCGGACGATAAACAAGATCGACAATGCCGTCAGTGTCCAGAACACCCAACAAATCGGATTGCGGAAGAAGATCAATGCGTCCCCGCTGGACATCAACAACGCTTGGCGGAAATTGTCTTCCAAAAGCGGCCCCAAGATGAATGCAATCAGGAAGGGGGCTGCCGGGATTTCCATGCGCAGCATGGTGAAGCCCAAGATACCGACGATGAACATCACCAGCACGTCGAACAGATTGTTGTTGATGGCGAAGGCGCCAAAGATGCACAGCACCAGGACCGCCGGGTAAAGCATGCGGTTCGGCAGGTTGGCGATTTTCGACACCGCGCGGATCGACATTTTCCCGATGACGAACAGGTACGCGCTTGAAAGCATGATGCCCATGAACAGCGCGTAAATCATCGTCAGGTTCTGTTCGAACATGATCGGCCCCGGGCGCAGCCCATGGATCATGAAGGCACCCAGGATGACGGCGGTGACCACGTCGCCGGGCACGCCTAAGGCCAGAAGTGGGATCATGGTGGCGCCGGCGACGCCGTTGTTGCCGGCTTCCGCCGCAGCGACGCCTTCCATATTGCCCTTGCCGAAGCTGTCCGGGTCCTTGTTGGTGCGCTTCGCTTCCGAGTACGACAGGAACGCCGCCGGCGCCCCGCCGATACCCGGAATGGCCCCCAAAATGACTCCGATGAAACTGCCTCGCAGGATCGACTTCAGGGAGCTTTTAAAATCCTGGAAGGTCGCATGCATGCCGCTCAAGGCGCCAGCGGCGGCGGTGCCTTCCTTCTTAATGGTGAACTGGTTGATGATTTCAGGCAGCGCGAACAGCCCGATCAGCACGGGAATGAAGCTCAAGCCCCCCATTAGCTCGGTTTCGCCAAAGACGAACCGGCTGGTGCCGTAGACGATATCCAGCCCGACGGTCGCCAGCACCAAGCCCATGGCCGCCGCGGCGATGCCCTTGGCCAGATTGTCGCCCGAAACACCGGCGATGATGGTTAGGGAGAAAACGATCAGCGTGAAAAATTCCGGCGGCCCGAAGCGAAGCGCGAAACTGGCCAGGAAGCCGGCGAACAATATCAGCGAAAGATTTGAGATGAAATCGGCGACGCAGGACGCATACAGCGCAATGTCCAGGGCCTTTCTGGCCTCGCCCTTCTGGGCCATGGGAAATCCATCGAGGACCGTACACGATGCCGCCGGGGTGCCTGGTGCTTTGATCAAGATGGCGGTGATCGAGCCCCCGTACAGCCCACCCTTATAGACACCCAACAATAATAGAATGCCGGTGATCGGTTGCATGGTGAACGTAAACGGCAACACCAGGGCCACACCCATGGGCGTCGTCATGCCGGGGATGGCGCCGACGAAGGTGCCGATGAAGACACCGATAAAAACGACGATCAGGTTCTCGAAACTCAGGAACAATCCGAACGCGCTGACGATGTTCTCTATCATGGCAAATATCCTTAAAAATAAATCCCGAAAGCGATCTGATCAGCGGAACGCTTCGAAGACGCCAAGCGGCATTGGTATGTTGGCGACATGAACGAAGAACATGTAAAGTATGACCGGCAGAATAATCGCCAAAGGCACCGTGTATTTCAGCCGCCGTTCGCCCAATACAAAAGTCGAGGCCAGTATCAACACGACACCGGCGGCGGCGATGCCGATATGCGGGATGGCGAAGTACGCTGCGAACAAGCCCGCAAGGGCGCCGACGACGCGCACGGCGCTGGCGGCGAACTCAAACTGGACCTCGCCACGTTCTTCTTCTTCCGTCGCCGCCTCAATGCTGTCGCCCACACGCTGGCGATCAAAATGGGCCTGCACGGCGACAATGGCGCCGCAGATGCCAAGTAAGATCATCACCACATGCGGCCAGAAATCCGGTGACAGGGCCCGAAATTCCACTGATGAGGGGAGGTCGATGCCGGCGGGAATGACCACGAACCAGCCGACCACGGCGATGATCAGCATGCCGATCCCGACGCAATATTCCTTGGTTGCACTTGTCATTATGCGGCCTCCTCAATTTTCAAAGGTGCAAGTTCGATAATCGCGATTGACCATGAACTCGCCGATAGCCAGCCAACGCGCCGAGGCTTGATTGCTCAAATCGCTGCGCATCAGACCGATCGTATTGTTGTCTCTTAGGCGATGGCCCTCAAAAGTCTCGCGACAGGCATCTAAATAAGGCGCCGCCGTCGGCAGGGGGCCGGATAAAAGAATTGTTTCCGGGTGTATCAAACCGGCGAACATGGCAAGGAAGCGGCCAAGTGTTTGCCCTGCCCGTTGCATGATCGCGGCCGCCTCAGGGTTGCCGGCGTTGGCCGTGTCAATTGCCGACATTAATCGCGCGGCGATTTCGTCGGCGCGTTCTGATCCGACGCCGATGCCGGATACGCCCATGGCGGAAAGGATGCCGCGGCCACCGGAAATATCATCAAGGGTTCTGGGGTCACCGTCCGCGATGCTTACCGGCAGATTGCCGACTTGGCCGGCGCCGAAATCATGGCCACGGATCAATTGGCCGTCCAGGTACAAGCTGCCGCCAAGACCCAACGCACAATGAACCAATAGTGTATTGCGCGCCGGGCGCGCCGCCCCGAAGCGAACCTCCGCCAAATTGATGCTATTGGCGAGATTCTCGATGTGGATCGGCAGTCCAATATCCCGAGTTAACCTGTCGGCCAAATTCAACTGAACATCGCGCCATCCGAAATAGGGCACGTCGGCGACCAAGCCGGTAACCGGATCGATGGCGCCGGTCATCGCAACACCGCCGCCGAGCAGGCGATTCCGGTCGGTGACGTGGGTATCGATCATTCGGCGCGCCGCCTTGACGATTTCGGCGATAACAACCTCGGGGTCGGACAGATCAGCGAGCGACAGGTCAATCCGGTCGATGCGATTGTTCTTGAGGTCGGCCAGGGTGACCGATTGCTGGAACACGTTCAGACCGATACCCAGCACGTAGCCGCCGGACCCGTCGATATCCAATTCGACGAACCGTCGCCCGGGCCGGTTCGGATTGACGACGGAGGCGCGCTCCATCACCAGGCCTGCTTCGATCAAGTCGCGGGTGATGCGCGACACCGAGGCATTGGTCAGGCCGGTCCGTTCGGCAATAGCCGAGCGTGACACAGGCCCCCGGAAAACCAGTTCGGCCAGCACGCGCCGCCGGTTGGCGCGGCCGAGATCCTGGCGTGACCCGTCGGCGCGGGCGCCATTTGCGCGCAGTTTGAGGGCGGGTTGCTGTTCCATATTCAAGAGTATAATTATTTATTTGCTTACTGTAAATAATTATGTTTATACTCTGCCTGTTCTCATGGTGAGAATGGTTTCCGAGTGCCCAAACGCACCGGATTACAGACAGACTTCAGGCGCGCTAAAAATTCACGCACCTGACATTGGAGGATGAAATGTTTTCAACTCGCCGAGCATTAACCGGCATCGTCGCCGCCTTTGCGTTGACGGCCATCGCGGGCGCGGCCAGCGCCGAATATCCAACGAAACCGATTACCCTGGTGGCGCCTTACGGGCCAGGCGGCGCCTCGGACCTTGCCGCGCGCACCGTGTCGGCGACGATCCCTGGGTATTTGGGCAACGGCGTGTTGGTGGTCAACCGTACCGGCGCCGCCGGCGTTGTGGGATCGACCTACGTCGCCAAGGGCAAGAAGGACGGTTACACGGTTCTGTTGTCGCGCGTCGGCTCGCAAGCCGCCGTCCCCGCCATCAACCGGAAAATCCCTTACAAGTGGGACGACTTCACCTTCCTCGGCCTACTCGAAAAGAATCCTTTCGTGCTTTGTGTTAATGCGGGTTCGCCATACAAAAACTTCGACGACCTGATTGGCGCGATCAAAGCAGGCAAGAAACTTAAATATGCGACGGCCGGTGTCGGCACGCTTTTGCATGTCGCCGTCATCATGCTGTTGGATGATTTGAGATTACCGGCCAACGCGCTGACCCACATCCCCTTCAAGGGCGGCGGAAAAGCGGCGGCCGCGGTTGCCGGTAACCATGCCGATATCATCTTCCAGAACCTGTCGGGCGTGATCAGCCACATCCAAGGCAAAAAGCTTCGTGCCGTGGCGATTTCGACATCGAAGCGTGCGCCGACGGTGCCGGACGTGCCCACCGTGGCCGAGCTTGGTCACCCCAAACTCGAAGCCGTCGTCGGTTGGTCCGGTATCTGGGGCCCCAAGGGCCTGCCGAAAGAGGTCGTCGACAAGTGGGTCGGCTCGCTTGAGAAGCTGAAGAAAGATAAGGCCTGGAACAAGCTGACCAAGGGCCTGGGCTCGATTCCGTCGATCATGCCGCCGGCTGAGACCAAAGCTTTCGTCAAGAACCAGTATCTGGCGTTCAAGGAAGTTGCCGAGCGCCTCGGCCTGGTTATCAAGTAATTTGGTTCGTACCACCTAGACAATGGGTGGCGGTGTGATAGCCGCCGCCACCCATTTTTTTAAACATTTATTGCGGCCGAAGATTAGAGTCAGCACTAACTATAAAAAAATCAATATGCCTTACTGAGGAGGATCGAGATCATGGCCGCTAGTGGAACATCCCGCCCGAATATATTAGTTATTCAGGTTGATCAAATGACCCCGGGCGTGTTGCCGACTTATGGCCACCCTCTGGTGAAGACCCCGAATATCGACAAGCTGGCGGAAAGCGGCGTGGTGTTCGAAAGTGCGTACACAAATTTTCCGCTGTGTGTGCCGTCGCGCGCCTCAATGATGTCCGGTCAGTTCGCCCACAACGTTCAATCGTGGGACAACGCCACGGAAATGCCAGCGTCGATCCCGACATTGGCGCATTATCTGCGCAGCGCCGATTACCACACGGTGCTCTGCGGCAAGATGCATTTCATCGGCCCCGATCAGGTGCATGGCTTCAATGAGCGCATCACCACTGATATTTATCCGGCCAATTTCGCCTGGACACCAGATTGGGTCCGCGGTGAGCGCTTCCGTCCGACAGGGATCAACCCGCAAGCCATCGTCGAGGCCGGCCAGTGCGTGCGCAGCCTGCAAATGGATTACGACGACGAGGTCGAAAACATCGGTGTGCAGAAAATCTATGATCTGGCGCGGTTCAATACTGACAAGCCGTTCCTCATGTGGATGTCGTTCACGCACCCCCATTCACCCTTTGTGACGAAGAAAAAATATTGGGACCTTTACGATCACGACGCGATCGACATGCCAAAGGTGCCGCCGATCCCGGTAGAAGACTTGGATGCCATGAGTCGCTGGCTCTATTACGCGCACGGCCACGATCTGCTGGATATTGAAGATGAACACGTGCGCAACGCGCGCCATGCCTATTACGGTATGACCAGCTATTTGGACGACAAGGTCGGGCGCATCATGGATGCCTTGGCCGAGGTTGATCTGGACGACAACACGGTGGTTGTCCTGACATCCGACCACGGCGAAATGCTGGGTGAGCGCGGCAGTTGGTTCAAACAGTACTTTTATGAAAACTCGGTCCGGGTGCCGATGATCATCTCGCACCCCGGCACCTACGCGCCGGGTCGCGTCTCCGAGCATGTCTCCCTGGTTGATTTGCTACCGACGTTCATGGACATCGCCACCGACGGCAACGCGCCTGACCCCGTATCGCCGCTCGACGGCAACTCGCTGACCGGCCTGTTGTCGGGTAGCGACGAGAACTGGGACAACACGGTGATTTCCGAATACACCGGCGAGGGCGTCATTGCGCCGTGTCGGATGATCCGGCGCGGCAACTACAAATACATCTACACCCACGGCCATCCGGCGTTGATGTACGACACCAACAATGATCCCCTCGAGCTCGAAAACCTGATCGGCAACCCCGACCACGCCGACATGGAAGCCGAACTGGGGCGCGATATTCTGGTCGATTGGGCCCCCGACGTGATCAACGACCTCTGTATCCAAAGCCAGAAAGACCGCATGTTCATTCAGGCCTCGACCGGCGGTGATCCCCATTGGGCGTTCATCAGCCGCCCCGACGACGGCGGACGCTTCGTCCGCAACGCCGGTGCCACGCAAACCAAATCAAAGGCCCGCTATCCCTTCGTCGAACCGGCGCCACTCAGGGGCTAAGCTCTGTCTGACTTTCGATAAGGTTCCAAAAGTCCTCGGCGACGCCGGGCAATGGCCCGGCGGCGCGGAACAGCCGGATATCGACGGGGATGCGCCAGCTTTCATCGCCGGCTGGCACCAGGGGTTTCTCCGAGGTTGTCCGGCGCACCCGCATGCTGGCGACCCAGGCGACACCGAAACCATCTTCGGCCATGGATTTCAAATTTTCGGCGGCCGGTGATTCGGAATGCCGGGTCATGTGAACACCGCCGCGCCGGGCCAGCATGGCGTCGACCATCCGCCCGACAAGTCTTGCGCCCCGGTCTTGAAAACGCGATCTTGAGCCATGCGCATCTCGACCCGCGACCGCCGAATTATCGCCGTACTCGGCCCAACGAATACGGGCAAGACGCATTTTGCCATGGAGCGCATGCTGGCCCATGAGAGCGGGATGATCGGATTTCCGCTCAGGCTTTTGGCGCGGGAAAATTATGAGCGTGCGGTTGCCATCAAAGGAGCATCAAAGGTCGCGCTGATCACTGGCGAGGAAAAGATCCTGCCGAAAGGTGCGACCTATTTCATGTGTACCGCGGAATCCATGCCGCTGACCCGGCCGGTCGCCTTTCTGGCCTTGGACGAAGTGCAGATGTGCGCCGATCCCGACCGGGGCCATGTGTTCACCGAACGACTGCTGCGTGCGCGTGGCCAGCACGAAACCATGTTTATGGGCGCCGAAACGATGCGCGGATTGATCCGTGCGCTGGTGCCGGAAACGGAGTTCGAGAGCCGGCCCCGCATGTCGACGCTGAGCTACACGGGCGCGAAAAAAACGGCACGCTTGCCGGCCCGAAGTGCTTTGGTCGCTTTCACTGCGCCCGATGTTTACGCCATTGCCGAATTGGTGCGCCGCCAACGCGGCGGCGCGGCGTTGGTCATGGGTGGGCTCAGCCCGCGCACCCGCAATGCCCAGGTCGCCATGTATCAAGACGGCGAGGTCGATTACATGATCGCCACCGATGCCATCGGCATGGGGCTCAATATGGATATCGACCACGTGGCGTTCGCACAGACCCGCAAATTTGACGGTCGGATCCACCGCCGCCTTGATCCTTCGGAACTGGCACAGATCGCTGGGCGCGCCGGGCGCCACATGAATGATGGAACATTTGGGACGACCACTGAAATTGGCGGATTTGACGAGGAAACCGTAGCCGCCATCGAAGGCCATAAGTTCGAACCCTTGCGCCGCGCCTTTTGGCGCAATTGGAAGCTCGATTTCAAATCCATCCAGACGCTACGTGGTAGTCTTTCCCAGTTGCCCGAACTGCCGGGTTTGGTGCGCGCCCGCGAGGCCGATGATGAGCGGGCGTTGACGGCACTGCTGGCCGAGCCCGAAATTCAAAATCTGGCGGGTGATCCCGAAGGCGTCCGCCAGCTTTGGGACGTTTGTCAGATTCCCGACTTCCGCAAGGTCATGAGCGACGCCCATGCGCGCCTGCTGGCTACAATATTCCGTCATCTCCGAACCGGTGAGGGCCGCATTCCCACCGATTGGATCGCCGGCCAGGTCAATCATCTGGAACGCTGGGACGGCGATATCGATACCCTGACCCAGCGCATTGCCGGGGTCCGGATTTGGACGTATGTGTCTTACCGGCCCGATTGGGTGGCGGACGCGGACCATTGGCAGGCCCGCACCCGGGCCATGGAAGACAAACTTTCCGATGCCCTGCACGAACGGCTGACACAGCGGTTTGTTGATCGCCGGACCGCTGTGTTGGTCAAGCGATTGGCTGAGAAAGCGGAGATCCTCGGCGCCGTCCGGGCCGATGGCGAAGTATTGGTTGAGGGCCATGCGGTCGGTCATCTCAAGGGGTTCCGGTTCTTTGCCGACGCGACGGGTGATCCGTTGACGGCGGGATCTTTCAAAGCTGACAAAGGCGTGACGACACGAGCAATTGAACGCGCTGCCAATATGGCGTTGGGCCAGGAAATCGAAACCAGGGTTGCGTTGATCCGAAAGGCGCCGGACAAGGAATTGGCGTTATCTGACCATGCTGACACCGAGCCGTGGGTTTTATGGAACGGCGATCCAGTGGCTCGGCTCATTGCCGGCGCTGACCGTTTGTCGCCGCGCGTTGAAATGTCGACCAGGGATCAATTGACGCCCTTGCAACGCGACAAGGTGTACGACCGCTTGTCGCGGTGGGTGAAAGATCACATAGCTGCGGCATTTGCACCGCTTCTCAGCGAGCATGCCGATCTGCCCGCCGGACCGGCCCGGGGAATTGTGTTCCGTCTGCGTGAGAATTTCGGCTCTATGCCACGATCCGCCGCTGCCGATGAAATTGGCTCCCTGACACGTCCGGCCCGCCAGGCATTGAAACGGACCGGTATTATCATTGGCCGGGAATCGATTTATGCGCCGGGCCTTTTGAAGCCGGCAGCGATGGCTTTGCGGGGCATGCTTTTTGAGTTGGCGGAGCAGCCGGGCCGGCATTTGCCGTTGCCCAAACCAGGCCGGACGTCCGTGGCCATGGCTGATGATCTGCCCATGGGGTTTTTTGAGGCGATTGGATATCGCCCTATGGGCGCCTTGGCGGTGCGTGTCGATATTGTTGAGCGCGTCGCGTCGAAGGCCTGGACGATGAGCGCCGGTGGGCCGTTTGCACCATCGCCGGAATTGATGAATTTGATTGGTGTCGGCGCGGAAGAGTTGGCTGAAATCCTCAAACGCCTGGGTTATCGCCGGGAAGGCTCGGGCGACGCGATCAAATTCCGTCGCCAGCGCCCCTCCGCCGGGCGTACCGGTCGGGCGCCGCGCCGCCGGCCGGCGAAAGTTGATCCGCATTCACCGTTCGCCAAGCTCGGCGATATGTTTGCGGGGAATTGAGCGTGCCTGAAAAGGTTTCTAAAGGCGGCGTTGGAAATGATGACGGTATCGGTGAGCGCCGGCGTCTTGATTTGTGGCTCTGGTACGCGCGGTTTTTCAAGAGCCGGACCCTGGCGACCCGATTTTGCCAATCGGGTAAACTTCGGGTGAACGGTGGGATCGTCAAGAAAGCGCACCATCTTTTGCGGGTGGGCGACGTCCTGACGTTTTCCAAAGCACGCGATGTTCGGGTCATCAAGGTCGTCGACATGGGGACGCGGCGTGGTCCGGCCACGGAAGCGCAAACGCTCTATGAAGATCTTTCGCCGCCCGTACCCAGTTCTGGAAAATCACGAAAGCCAAAAGCGCCGGTGTCGGGCCTGCGCGATCAAGGCAGTGGTCGGCCGACCAAGCGCCAGCGCCGCGAATTCGACAAATTGCGCGGCATTTGATGCGATGAAAATTTTTAATTTGTTCACGAAATTGAAACGCATTGCCCGGATACTGATGGCCATGAAAACAAAAGCTATCAGAAACAGGATCAATATGCGTTATTCCGTACAATATGACCGGGTCCGCGAAACCTGGGAAGTTGTTGATGCGCTGGGCGCCGAGCAAACGGTCGGCATTCACAATGATCAGGCACCGGCCGTCTTTCAGGCCGAAGCCGAAGAGCAGCGCTGGCGCCGGTTTGGCCCCAGCGGCGAAACGTTTGCTCTGGTGGCGTTTTAAGGGCTAGCGGCGGGGCCCGTTTCTAGGCCCGCCCGAACCGCAATTGACGGCCCAGCAACTGCAGGGCTTTTTCCGGCCCATCCGTATCCTCTGCCTGCCAATGCACTAGGCAACGGTTGGCATTCAATGAGAAATACGGCGCGGCATCGAGATAGCTGTCGTCTGAAACAATGTCACCGTGATAGTGGTCAAGAACCACCCATTGGCCGTTCAGCAACACCGTTGTCACGACCCAATCCGTGGAGCCGGTGGAATCGGACAGCCACACAAGCCGCAAACGCTCTGTGTGAATCCCAAGATGGCGGAGCGACACATAACGGACCAGCGCCGCATACCCCGACCCGTCGGGCCGTTCAGCGCGGGTGACAGGGCCAGCCCAAGGCAGTGAACTGGCGACATCCGCAATCATCGGCAAGCCTTCGGCGGCCGCGAGATAACGATGTATGCCGGCAATCTGGCCTTTAACATTGAACGGCTTCAGACGCTCGAGCATGTCCAGCCAACGGCACACATAGGGATCCCTGGCAGCCTCGCGCGCATCGACGGTTGTAGCGTGAGGAAATAAGATGGCGGGGTCGCCGACTGTTTTCTGCTGGCAGTGGAACAAGGCCACGTCGGCGCCGGTCCAGACCGCCGGATTGCCGGCAACGATATGGTCTAGTGCTGAACTTTCCACCTCGCCGCCGATCAGCATGCCGTACAAAAGATCACCAATGGCGCGCCAGGGCGCTGTTTCATTTCGGAGTTTTGAAAATGTCTGCATGGTCTTGTCCTTCCGTCCCGGGAATTCAAAGTTGATTTGATAAATAGGAACGCAAGGACCAGGCCATATCTATCGGTTTGATATTGCGGATCTTTTGCGGTTTATACTCGGGAACGAGATGTGCCATAGGCAGGAATTGCCGGGTCTAAACCACCCTGCGATAGATGACCGACAGATTGTTGGCGGGCATTTGAACGGTGGCGTCAAGGGTGAGCCCGTGTACCACTGCTGTGGCGGTGATGTCATCCAGGTCCCGAATACCCCATTCGGCGTTGCGGTGGCGTAGGTCGGCATCGAACTTGGCATTGGACTGCGCTGTATGGCGTCCACCGTGCTTATATGGGCCGTATAGATAAAGGATACCGTTCGAGGCTAAATGCCGGCCCGCCTTTGAAAGCAATCCCTCGCATGCACTCCAGGGCGCAATATGAATCATATTTACACAGATAAACGCGTCGACGGATGCGATCTGCCAATTCTTGGTGGTATCGAGATCAAGCGGCGCGTTGACGTTTTCCAATCCATCGGTCCACGCGGCGATCGAAGCACGATGATCACGATCAGGGTCGCTGGGCTGAAAGACGATATGCGGATAGGTTTTGGCAAAATAAGCCATGTGTTGACCCGATCCGGAAGCGAGCTCAAGGACTGAATTTAAATCGCTGAAATAACGGCGAAGGACTTCGTTGATCGGATCACGATTGCGTCGTGCCGAAGGGAAGTCGAGGCGCGGGTCGAGACCGGGTTTCATTGCCGGAAAAGTAGGAGGCGCATGGCGCCACGGCAAGATTTATCCGCAATTTTCCAAGGGTTGCGGGCGCACAACCCGTATGATACCGAGAAGCCATGATTGAACACATTCGAAAACTGATGTTTGGCGCGACGGACAAAACTACAGGCGAAACGGTGTCGCCCGAAGAGAATGCCGTCGCGGTCGCGGCGGCCGCGCTGTTGATTGAAACCGCCGTCATGGACGGGAATTTCGACGAAGCCGAGCGCGGCACCATCACGCGATTACTGGTGACGCATTTCCAAATGGAAGCTTCCGAAGTAGGAGCGGTCATCGAAGAAGCTGAAAAAACCATCGACAATGCTGTCGAACTGTTCTCGTTTACCCGCGTGCTGCGCGATGATTTTGAGCATGCGGACCGCGTTGAAATGATCGAAATGTTGTGGGAAGTCGCTTACGCCGACGATGTCATTCATGACTATGAGGCCAATTTAATCCGCCGCGTAACCGGGCTATTGCACGTTACTGACCGCGAAAGTGGAGAGGCGCGGAAACGCGTGGTTGAACGGCTGGACAATAATGGCGCGGAAGCGTAAACCGATGTTCAAAGGAATTCCAACCAAGGCCGGCTTGGCGGCTCAAATAAATGACGCTTTCGACTGGAGATTTAAATGACTTACGTCGTCATCGAGAACTGCATTAAGTGTAAATATCAGGATTGTGTCGAGGTCTGTCCCGTGGATTGCTTCTACGAGGGAGAGAACATGCTCGTGATCCATCCCGATGAATGCATCGATTGTGGAGTTTGTGAGCCGGAATGCCCTGCTGAAGCCATTGTGCCTGATACCGAGCCTGACGTCGAAAATTGGCTGGAAATCAACACGAAATTTGCCGCCGAATGGCCGAATATTACGCGTAAGGGTGATACGCCCGTAGACGCCGATGAATGGAAAGATAAACCCGGTAAGCTTGCGGATATGAGTTCAAGCCCCGGCGCGGGTGATTAATCATGGTTCCGTCTTGGCTTGTTAACGAGTCTGGACGCTCTGGTTAAGAACGCGTAAACGGATGTTTTTTCATCCGGTATTTTGTGCTATGCATGTGTTATCGCCGGTTGTGCGTTTGGAAAATCTTCGGATTTTCAGCTCGCAACCGGTTTTCCGTTGTTCGCACCCATGGTTGGTACCTGGCCGAAGACGGGAAGCGCCTATGTGATGGGGGTATGCGGCGAGAGCAGGTAAATTTCGGCATATGCGCTGAGTTTTCATAAAATCGTGATCGACTGGGCGACTCGGGCGACAGATTGCGAATGAGAGATGAAGTAACTGGAGATATTTGAGGTATGGCGAAGGCACCGACATTCAAGGCTGGAGATTTTGTTGTTTACCCGACACATGGTGTCGGCAAAGTCACCGATGTCCTTAAACAGGAGATCGCGGGCCATAAACTTGAGTTGATTGTTATCACATTTGAGCGCGATCGCATGACGCTGCGGGTTCCCGTAGAAAAAGCAGCCACTTCGGGGCTCCGCAAGTTGTCGTCGCGCAAAATCATGGAAGACGCGATGGTTACGCTGAAGGGCCGGGCTCGGATCAAGCGTACCATGTGGAGCCGCCGCGCCCAGGAATATGAAGCAAAGATCAATTCCGGCGATCCGATTTCGATTGCTGAAGTGGTGCGTGACCTACACCGAAATGTCGGCCAGCCGGATCAATCGTTCAGCGAGCGCCAAATTTATGAAGCTGCGCGCGATCGCCTAGCGGCGGAAGTCGCCGCGGTGGATAAGACGGATATGGAAGTGGCGACCGACAAGCTGGAAAAAGTCCTGGAGGCTGCGTGAAAGCCGGCTCGCCATCAACAATCCAATGACTGACGTCAGTCCTGACGCTGTCGCAGCCTATCGACGCGACGGCGTTGTCGCGTTACGCAGTGTTTTCGATGCAACCTGGATAGATCAACTCCGGCGTGGCCTAGAAAAAAAATATGGACGCCCCGGGACCGTATCGCCGTGAGTATGGTGATGATGGGACCGGTGGCCGGTTCTTTGGTGACTATTGCAATTGGCAGCGCATATCCGAATACGAAAGTTTTGTCCGCCAATCACCGGCTGCGGGCATCACCAAACAGCTCATGGACAGCCAAAAAACCAATTTTTTCATGAACACGTTGTGGTCAAAGCGCCGGGGGCTGATGAGCCGACGCCATGGCACCATGATCACCCTTATTACTGTCTAGATGGTTTCGAGACGTGCAGTCTGTGGATTCCATTGGACGATGTTCCACGTGATAGCGCCGTCGAGTTTATCGCCGGATCGCATCAATGGGGGCGCTTGTTTCAACCCAGAATGTTTGTCGGCGAAGATTATCCGCCATCAGCCGACGGATTTGAAATTATGCCCGATATTGATGGGCACCGTGACGATTACGAGATTCTCAGTTTTGATCTCGAACCGGGCGATTGTGCGGCGTTTCATTTTCGTACCGTGCATGGCGCGCCGGGCAATCAGTCGTAGTTGAATGCACGCCGAACGCTCGCATTTCGTTGGACGGGGGATGACATAACTTTCCAACGCCGCGCCGGCGTCATGTCGCCGCCGTTCCCGGAATTTTCCGAGTTTTGTTTAAAGCCCGGCGATCCTTTGGATAGTGATCTGTTCCCGATAATTGAGTAATGGCCGTGAAACGGGTGTCGGTGATTATCCGGTGACGATTTTGACATTTTGGCCCGGTTTCAACCGCTCACCGGGCTGCAGGTTGTTGAGTAGCCGGAACCATTCACGCTTAAAACGCTCAAAAGGGAATCTGGCGGCCATGTCGGCAATTGACTCACCACGTCGAACGCGGACAATTTTTAGGCGGAGTGGTTGAATTTTGTCCGCTTCGGCACCGGACAGGCGGCGGAAACTGTAGGTCGTTCGGCGTAGTTCTAGGCTCAAGCGCTTGGTTTCCGATGGTGGCGTGACGAAAGAAAAGCGATAGATACGCTTGCGATCACCTCGAATGGCAATCAAGCGAACATCACGCGGCCCGTCTTTCGTATCGACGCGCCCGTTACCAGTGGCGCCGCGAAGCCCGTTGACTTCTAGCCGCTCGACACTTTGCAAACCAATGCCGCGGCCCCAGCTTTTCCGAAGGTACGTTGGTAGAGAACCAACTCTGGAGACCTGTTCCGAGCCCACCATGTTGAAGATAATGCGCGATTTGTTGGGCCCAACCGCGACGACCTGATTCGGGAAGTTGAGCAACACAAATCCCGGCGGCACCGTGAACGCGATTTTGAGTTCCGGGTGCATAAATGATCGGCCCCTGCGGACGCCTTGTTGCGGGTCATCACCAAAGACGAGGCCGTTGATCTGCGCTAAATATCCTTTTTGCCGGACGATCGGTCGAGAGACAGCTTTTTCCTTAGCCAGATCAATCGCCTGGGTGATCCGGTCCTCGGTGCGCGGATGGGTCGACATAATATTGTGCTTTATCCCATCACGGCCCTGTTCTTGCGCTTCAAGTTCCGAATGCGCTTTGAGCTTGCGGAAAAAACTGGTCATTGCACTGGGATCATAGCCGGCGCGCGTCATATAGCGAACTCCCAGCATATCTGCCTGAAGTTCCTGACCCTGGGAATATTGTTGAATTGCGGCTTGTGCGCCCAAGTTGGCGACGTTTCCTAATCCAGAAGGCACGCCAGCAGCGCTGCCGAGAACGCCTAAGACAGTCAGGCCAATACTTGTCGCCATGTTTGTCGAATGGCGTTGGGCCGAATGCCTTGCCGTAACATGACCAATTTCGTGTGCGAGAACACCAGCCATTTCCGCTTCATTTGAAGCTAATGCCAAAAGACCACGTGTGATGTAAATATAGCCTCCAGGAAGCGCAAATGCATTGACGTTTCGGTCGTTGAGAACGGTAAATCGCCATTCGATTTTCGGCAACTCAGACAGGACCGCGAGTCGGCTACCGATCTTGGCAACATAAGCGCCAAGTTCTATTTCGTCATAGGCGCCTCCATACGGATCCAGAATTTTTGGATGCATTTCAGCACCAATACGCGCCTCATCTTCTTCGGACATGAAGGCCGTGAAGCTTTGATCACCCGTCGCGGGATTGGTTGAGCACGCCGCGAGCGCCAGCATTGGCGCAAGGGCGCAGAGGCAAAGAAGTCTGGTGAGTAAATTCTGATAATTCATTTCTCGGCGATTATGGAATCGCCGGACCGTGGCCGCAAGAAATGGTGTGCTGGTGCACCGCCCGTAAACCTCTATGATCGGCGTAATGACGAATCCCGACCCTGATCCCAACCAAAATTCATCTCAGCGCAATTTAAGAATAGCCCAGACCTGGCATCGGCTTTCCCCAAATGCACGCGGCATGCTGCTGATGGCGGTCTTCGCCTGTCTGGTGGCGTTGCTGCATGTCATCGTTCGCCGGCTAAGCCAAGAACTGCATCCGATGGAGATCGCCTTCTTTCGGACAATTATTCCGTTGGTGATCTTGGTGCCGATGCTGATGCGTCAAGGTGAAGGCTGGTGGCGGACAACGCGGCCGGGCCTTCAGTTCATTCGCGGCATCCTGGGCGGCGCGGCTATGGTCACTTGGTTTTATAGCTTGTCGATGATCCCCGTCGGCGACGCGACCGCACTCAGTTTTTCGGTTGTTATTTTCACTTCATTGGGCGCGGTTTTTTTCCTGCGCGAAAAAATGGGGCCCCGGCGCTGGATGGCGGTGTTGATCGGATTGATTGGTACGTTGATCATTCTTCGGCCGGGAACCGAGGCGATGCAACTGGGGGCTCTTGTGGCCCTGGCATCATCGGTTTGTTGGTCGGCGACGCTGCTGGTCGTGAAGGTCCTGACCCGGACGGAATCAGGTATGACCATCGTCTTTTATTCGTCCATGTACTTCACCATGTTTGCCGCCGTGCCGGCTTATTATTATTGGATTTGGCCAACGCCGGAGCAACTGGCGCTGTTGATCTTGATGGGGCTGATGGCGCTGGTGGCGCACTTGGCGATGGCCCGGGCGATGAAAGAGGCAGAAGCAACCGCCATCATGCCGGTCGATTTCACACGCCTCTTGTGGGCGGCCGCCGCCGGATATCTTTGGTTCGGTGAGTTTCCGGATTTCTGGACGTGGGCTGGTGGCGCGGTGGTCTTCGCCAGCACGATTTACATCACTTATCGCGAAAGTCAGATTAAGCCAGTGGCCCCGAAGCCAACCATCCCGAGCGAGCAGGCCGGATAAGGTGCGCTGAAATATTACAGACGGTTGGGGTGCGGCGTTGCCGATGGCTGCCGACCCAATTGTGCTTCGCGTCGGCCGATGTAGACACCGGACGTAAATATCACCGCGGCCCCGATCCACGTCCACATATCGGAAACTTCTCCGAATGCCAGCCAACCCAACAACGCGGCAAAAGGCAGGCGAGCAAAATCAAATGGCAAGATTGCTGATGCATCGGCAAGGGACATGGCCTTGACTAGTGTCACATGCGCGAAGGTGGCGACCGGACCAATCAACGCGATCCAGATCCACATATCTCGGCTTGGAGTTTCCCATACCGTCCATGCCAGGATCGAGGATACGGGAATAAGAAACAGGCCGACGTAGAAGACGACTTTCGTCGGGTTCTCGGTCCGCGACAGTGATTTGATGATCAATACGGTGACCGAACCAAACGCCGCAGAGGCGAGAGCTGCCCAGTGACCAGAGGACAATTCGACCAGGCCCGGCCGCAAAATGATCATCGCGCCGAGAAAACCAATGCCTGTCGCAGTCCAACGCCTGAGCCGCACGGTTTCACGCAGAATTAAAGCGGCGCCCACGGTCGCAAATATAGGTGCGATGAAACTGAGTGCGGTGATATCGGCGATGGGAACCAAGGTGATCGCGTAGAACCATGTCAGCATGGCGCCGCAGGTAAACAATGCGCGAATTGCGTATAGGCCCAACCTTTCGGTCCGCAATACATCGATCCCGTTGCTGATCAACCAGGGCAGCATGCAAAGCTGCGCTGTCACCAACCGAAAAAACATAATCAGATAGGGGTGCATATCCGTGGCGAGATGACGTGCAATAGCAGCAATTCCCGCCATTGCCGCGCAAGAGGCAATCATCCACATGGTCGCTTGCGGAAGATTGCCGGTTTCGATTTTGGGGGCGGACACTTTAGGGCCGTCGTTCATGTCAGTTAATATCCATCCATTCGGGTGGATGCGTGCCCAGAGGCACCGCTGGGCGCTCCCATGTCGGCGGGGTCAATGACATACCAAGTACAGGGCCGAGATGTTCCATTCGGCCCCATGGTGTGTCGGTCTCCATCAACAGATCCAAAATATCATCACGCTCTAAATCAGCACGCTTACGCGGGTCAGTGCTGCCGTCCATCCGGCCAAGCCGGTTGAGCCAAGTTGCGGTTTGCGCCAGCGATAATCGAACAAGGTAACTGCCGCCATCGCGGGCTCGCCGCGAAAGCGCCACCATGGCTCCAAACGCACCAAGATAGCCCGTTATATAATCCAAAGCCTGTCCCGGCAGATGCTTGGGGCCTTCGGGGGCGCCGTTTTCATCGGCAATGCCGGTGGCGCATTGGACCAGACTGTCATAGCCGCGCCGGTTGGCCCATGGCCCGGCGTGGCTCCATGCTGATAGCGTGACATAGATCAGGCCAGGGCGAATTTCCGCAAGCTCTTCAGGCCCATAGCCACGCCCTGCAAGAGTGCCTGGGCGGTAGCTTTGTGAAAATACGTCAGCGCCACGAACCAAATCCATCAGCTGGCCCTGCCCGATGTCTTCACGCAGATCGATATATGCGGCGCGCTTTCCATGTCCCGTATCCATGACCAAGGGCTCGGTGAAAGGCAGATGCGGCCCGCTGATGCGCAGCACATCGGCGCCGTGTTCGGCCAAGGTGCGGCCGGTCATCGGGCCGGCAATCACACGGGTTAAATCAAGGACCTTGATACCACCGAGAGGCCTTGCGTCGACGGGCATAGGTTCGGGCGGACTGTCGCCAAGTTTGATAATGTCGATGAGAGGCGGCGCCCCGACGGCCTTCGCCTGAGGGTGGGCATGCCATTCGTCATGGCTGCGCATTCGGAATACGGGCAAAGCTTCCTCGGCCATGCGGTCTTCTAGTGCTTGGCCGGACCATTTAACAAGCTCGGCCGTTACCGCATCGCGGTCGTGTGCGCAGCCGAGCACCTTAAGTACGCCGTCGCGGAAATGAGGAAATTGGCAATGAAGTTGTACCCAACCATCATTGGTTTGATGGAAACCGGAAATCGGGTCCCAGTAGTCTTCGGCCGGCCGGCCATCGACACGTAAGTACTTAGATGTCCGGAGTGCCAAGGCACCGCGGCGCGCGTCCATGTCGATGATCTGATCATCGCCACCACGCAGTTTCCAAAGATCCGCAGCCGCCAGGCCAACGGCACTTAGAACCGCGGTGCCTGCCGTACCCATGAGAAAACGTGTCGGCAGGATCGGATCAGTGCCCACAATTCGCGCTTCGTGGGCGCGCGCTGCATCAATACCGACAGCATCAAGAATTTGGCCTAAGGCGGCCTCAGGTGAGGTCGCCGGCATTAATCAAGGTCCAACGGGAAGATCGGGTGGGGTAAATTTTTGTACGGTAGCCGACTGTATTCCTTGGTTGCCAGGGCGCCTGAATCGACAATCAATACGGTGCGCGAAATGGGCTCAAATGCGGCACGGAAATGATGCATGGATTTGACCGCGACGATATCCTTCTTTGCCGGATCGATGCCGGCATGGGTGAAGGTTTCCAGTTCCGTGCATTGAACCCGCTTCGACGCCACGACAATGTCGATGCCGCCGACACGGAAAATCGCCGTCGGTCCGAGATGTTGCGTGACGCCACGCCAGCGCGGGCCTTGTGCGACGTAACTGCCTTTCGTAATCGTGATGACTTCGCCTAAAAGTTCCAGCGGCGGTCCGTAAGCCGCATCAATTTTGCCGCCGAGATGAACCGAAATCGATGCACCGACGCCGGCGGATATCAATTCCGCTGCCGTCTCCGGATCACAAATTGTGCCGAAGGCTGCGTTCTTAATGCCGGCGTTGATCATTCCTGCTAGCAAAAAGGTCGAATCACCATAAGCACCGGCACCTGGATTATCAGAAGCATCAGATATGATGACGGGCCCGTTGCTGCCGGGAAATTCCGTCGCCTTCGCAATGGCCGCATCGACGCTCAGGTATTCATTTGAATCGAAGTGACGTTGTTCCCAGGAATATTCCATAAAGTCGTCGGCGGTGGTTTGGAAACGCGCATCGCGGCCATTGCCGGTAACGGCAACGGATGGGCCGACCTCGGCGAAATCTGCTGGCGAGAACCCGGCCTGCAGACTAATTGTCAGCACGCCGTCATCCTGGGCTTCCAGGCCGTCTGCCCGTGCCAGCAATTGGGTCATCGGGTTGTCCGTCGTGGTACGGCCGTGATCCAGGCCAATTAGCATCGGCCGGCGCGCCAGATGGACAACGGGGCTGACCTCACCGGTCATCGCACGCTGCAAAATGTGCGATGCGCGTTCCGCGGTCGTCACTTGATCGATATGCGGATAGGTGCGGTAGGCGCAAATGATGTCCGCGTGTTCAGCCATTAGCCGCGTAACATTGGCATGCAGATCAAGGGTGATGGCGACGGGCACGTCCGGGCCGATGATGGCGCGTAACTGTGTCAGCAGTTCACCTTCGGCGTCAGCATAATCGACTGTCGTCATGGCACCGTGCAGGGTCAGCACGACGCCGTCGAAGGGGCCTTGGTTCTTGGCTGCGTCAAGGAAAGCCCCGGCGCACTTGTCCCAAACCTCACGAGCCACCGGGCCTGACGGCGTCGCCCAGGCGGCGACGGTATGGGTCAAATCCCAACCAAGTTCTTTGGCCGCGTTCTCAACGCCGACAAGCTCCAACACCGATCCGGCGATGGCGTCGGGGATCGCATCACCGAAGGCCAGGACGTAGTCTTCATAGTTGGCGAGCGTCGTCGGCTGGCGGCTGAAAGTGTTTGTCTCATGGGCGAACAGCGCGGTGAGGACGCGGTAGGTCATGATGTCTTTTCCGTTCTATTCCGTGGGGCGCAACATGCCGGAAATGGACCTAGCTGTTTCCATTGCCAGTGGGGCGAGTTTTTCGCGCGCTTCTTGCGGTGTCCATTGCGGCATATAGGCGGGGATTTGGACGGCGGCGATGGCGCGCCCGCGATTGTCGAGAACCGGGGCGGCGACGCTGATCTCATTCGGTAGTGCCTGACCGATGCCAATGCCGTAACCCCGGTCTCGGGCTTCGGCAATTCGTTCCATCACAGCCGTGCGGTCAGTGACAGTTTTGTCGGTTATGGCCGTGCGGTCCGATGCATCAATCACGGCCTCGGCTTCTTCGCGTGATCGATAGGCCAGTATGACGGTGCCGCCAGCCGTGCAGAACGCCGGCATTCGCCGGCCCGGCACGGTGGCGGGGAAACTGGCTTTTTCATGGGGAATGCGAACGGTATAGATGATCGCCGTGTCGATCAGCACGCACAAATTGACCGTCGTGCCGAAAATCTTACTGGCCTCGATGAGCCGCGACATGGCGATCTCGGCCAATTGATCGTGTTGCAAATAGGTGTAGGCAAAATCCATCAACCTGACGGCCGGGCGATACCGGCGGCTGCGTGGATCTTTTTCAAGATACCCCAGTTGCTGAAGGGTGTTGGTAAACCGCTGCGCCGCACTTTTGTCCAATCCGGTGCGCGCGGCAATTTCGGTTAGACCCAGATCACCGGGGCCATCGCGGAAGGCTTCGAGGACTCGAAACCCTTTCTCCAATGACCCGACATAAAGCGTCTGAGATTGATTGGATTCGCTGGAAACTTTGCGGGCTTGTGAGTTTTCGATCATTGGCATTCGTTTGGTTTTGGGCCAATCAGCCTTGACCCATTTCGGAGGCTGGAATAGAATATTAATTAATAACAAAAAGTATTACAATATAATACTTATGGGAGGATATCTGATAGAGATTTCCCAGATGCAGGAAAACCCATGGACATGCCTTGGCATTCCGGGGAATCATGTGCGTGGGTTCTTGGTCTATGTAGTTGATGAGTTAAGTTACAAAACCTAAACACCAAGACGAATAAATAAGCCAGTGGAGGAGAGAAACTAATGAAACGTACAATTATGACAGCGGCAGCTGTTGCCGCCGCGGTCTCAATGGGCGCATCAGACGCCATGGCGGGGAAGGCCGACGACACGCTGAATTGGTCGACCACCCGTGAAGTCGACGTGGCGTTGCCGTTCTATAACAACGTCCGTGAAATGGTGATCATGCAGCGTCACACCTGGGACAATCTGCTGTATCGCGACACTAAGACATTCGAATACAAGCCGTTGTTGGCGACGTCGTTCAAATGGGTCAACAACAAAACCTTGGAATTCAAAATCCGTAAGGGTGTGAAGTTCCACAATGGCGCCAGCTTCAGTGCAGACGACGTGGTTAAAACCTACAATCACGTATCTAGCAAAGACAGTGGCGTGCTCACCAAACGTAACGTCAGCTGGATCGACCATGCTGAGAAAGTTGACGCGGACACCGTTCGTGTTCATTTGAAAAAGACCTTCCCAGCGGCGCTGGAGTTCGTCTCTGGCCCGATGGCCATTTTCCCGAAAGATATTTGGGCAACGGCTAGGAAAGACGCCAAAGGTAAGCCTGATTACGGCACCGTGGCGGCCATTGGTACTGGTCCTTACAAAACCGTGAAGATCGTATCCGGTGAGTCCGTGCAAATGGAAAAGAACACAAACTACTGGAAAGGTTCACCGAAAGGCCAGCCGTCCATCGGTAAAATCAACTTCCGCACGGTCGCTGACCCGGAAGCTCAGATCGCCGAACTTCTGTCCGGTAGCCTGGACTGGATTTGGGATGTGCCGAAGGATAAGGCCGAAGAGCTGAAGCTTATCGGGATCAACAACGTAATGAACGTGCCGACCATGCGGATCAGCTATTTGACCATGGACCGTGCCGGTCGTGCCGGTAAGGGCAAAGACAATCCGTTCTATAATAAGAAGGTTCGTCGCGCCATTGCCCACGCCATTGACCGTGGAGCCATTGCCAAGGAAATGGTTGGCGGCGCCTCGCAGGTCATTCACTCGGCCTGTTTCCCGACGCAGTTCGGTTGCACTCAAGACGTGCCGCAGTACAATTACGATCCTGCCAAATCGAAGAAACTGCTCGCCGAAGCCGGTTATCCGAATGGCTTTACGACGGATATCTTTGCCTATCGGCAGCGTGAATTCACAGAGGCCGTGATGGGTTATCTGGCGAAAGTCGGTATCAAATCCAGCCTCAAGTACATGCAGTACAAGGCGCTTCGTGGTCTGGTCTGGGAAGGTAAAGCACCGTTCCACCATATGACATGGGGTTCATACTCCATGAACGACGTTTCGGCGATCACCAGCCACTTCTTCCAAGGCAAGCGTGATGATTACTGCCGCGACGCTGACGTTACAAAGTGGCTTGCGGAAGGCGACTCGAACGTCGATCCGAAGGTTCGCAAGGAGGCCTATAAAAAGGCTCTGACCCGTCTGCAGGAGAACGTCTGCTGGTTGCCGATGTTCACCTACGCCAAGTACTACGCATTCACGCATGACCTCGACTTCAACCCGACCGCAGACGAAATTCCGCGGTTCTTCACGGCGAAGTGGAAGTAAGTAAAGACGGATTGGTGGCTCCGGCCCGGAGATATCCGGGCCGGAGTTTCCTTTTAATCATTTACGGAGATTAGAGAATGCTATTTTACGCATTGAAGCGATTTGGTGTTGCCATTTTGGTCGCCGTTGCTGTTTCGATTGTGACATTCTCGCTACTCCGGTTCTCCGGTGACCCCGCCGCCGCCATGGCCGGCGAAAGCGCCACCGAAGAAGACATTGAATATGTACGCAAGCATTACGGCTTGGATCGCCCGCTGCCTGTCCAATACGCGGATTGGGCCGTCAAGGCCATGCAGGGTGATTTCGGCGAATCCATTTATCTGAAACGTGCGGTATCCGGCATTCTTGCCGACCGCGCGCCCACGACCATGATCTTAGGCGCCTTGTCATTGAGCTTTGCGCTCATATTGGCGATCCCGCTTGGCGTGTTGGCGGCAATGTTCCCGAATACTCTGGTAGACAGGGTGGCCCTGGGCATTGCCGTGATTGGCCAGGCTTTGCCGAGTTTTTTCTTCGCATTGATCATGATTATCGTGTTCGGTGTCTGGTTAAGATGGTTACCCATATCGGGCCACGCGTCGTGGCTTAACTTTATTATGCCATCGATTGCGCTCGGCTATTATGCGACGCCGGCGATCATGCGCCTGACGCGGGCCGGGATGATGGATGTCATGTCGTCGGATTACATCCGAACGGCGCGGGCGAAAGGTTTGAAACCACGTGTCGTTCTGTTCAAGCACGCGCTGCGCAATGCCATCATTCCAGTGGTCTCGCTGTCCGCCGTCCAATTGGGTTTCATGCTCGGTGGTTCTATCGTCATTGAAACCATCTTCTCGCTGAACGGACTTGGCAATCTTGCTTGGCAATCGATCCAGCGCTCTGACTTTGAAGTCATGCAGGCGATCGTTTTGACCATCGCCAGTTTTTATATCCTGCTGACCTTCTTGGCGGATTTATTAAACGCATTTCTCGACCCAAGAATACGTGTGAGCTAGAGGGAGAACGGATATGGCAAACGGAACCGTTGCGGCAAAGCTTCCCTCGGCGCAGGAGATTTTAGAACCTTCCGCCTCGTCGCTATTACTTAAGCGCGTCTTCGGGCATGCCGGCATGACCATCGGCGGCGGTGTCCTTTTGTTTATATTTCTGATCGCCATTCTTGCGCCCTTGCTGGCACCGCACGATCCCTTTGACCAGGATTTGAGCAAACGATTCCTGGATCCGGTCTGGGGTGCCAAGGGAACATGGTTGCACCCGTTGGGCACCGATGGCTTTGGCCGCGACTATTTGTCCCGGATGATGTTCGGCGCACAAACGTCGTTGCTGATCGGTTTCGCGGCGATGTTGATTTCCGGTGTGATTGGCACGGCATTGGGCGTTGCCGCCGGCTATTTCGGTGGCCGGGTCGATATGATCATTACCTTCATTATCACGACGCGCCTTGCCATGCCGGTAATTTTGGTTGCGTTGGTCGTTGTCGCGTTGATCGGCAGCTCGCTGAATATTGTGATCTGGGTATTGGGGTTGTTAATTTGGGATCGCTTCGCCGTTGTCATGCGGGCGACCACCCA
Source organism: Rhodospirillaceae bacterium (assembly GCA_018665815.1). Taxonomy (GTDB): domain Bacteria; phylum Pseudomonadota; class Alphaproteobacteria; order Rhodospirillales; family Casp-alpha2; genus UBA3470. The sequence continues at coordinate 12,907 of JABJBP010000118.1, read as the reverse complement.
ACAGGTACGAAGTATGGACTACATCGCCGCGGCCAAGGCGCTGGGCTGCTCGACGACGCGGATTATTTTTACCGAGATCATGCCGAATGTCGCGAATGCACTGATCGTTGTCGCCACCTTGGAGGTTGCCCACGCGGTGCTTTTGGAAGCTGCACTATCCTTCCTCGGCCTCGGCGTCCAACCACCGACGCCCAGTTGGGGCCTAATGATTTCCGAGGGCAAGGGCATGATGTTCTTCAAGGCCTGGGTGATCGCAATCCCTGGGTTCGCGCTCTTCATGCTGGTGTTGTGCATCAACCTCATGGGTGACGGCATTCGTGACGTTACGGCGCCTGAAAACAGAAATTAATCCACACTCAACCAATAGTCCGGGGAACACATGGCCGAACGTATTTTGAGCGTCGACAACTTGAAGGTCGAAATTCCGGTACCCAGCGGCATGCTTCATGCGGTGCAGGGCGTAAGTTTCAAGGTCGACCGCGGCGAAACACTTTGTATCGTCGGCGAATCGGGTTGTGGCAAATCCCTGACCTCATTGGCAATCATGGACTTGCTGCCGACCAAGGCCAACCGCACGGCGGAGAGGCTGGAGTTGCACGGCAAGAACGTCCTCGATATCCCCGAGGACGAGATGGCCGATATTCGCGGCAATCTCATGGGGATGATTTTTCAAGAACCGATGACGTCGCTTAATCCGGCCTACACCATCGGCAACCAGCTCGAAGAAGCATTGATCCGCCATCGGAAGGTTTCGCGCGATGAGGCGCGAGATCGCGCCGTATACCTGTTGGAAAAAGTTGGAATCACCGCGGCGCGAAGCCGGCTCCGGCAATATCCGCATCAACTTTCCGGTGGATTGCGCCAACGCGTGATGATCGCCATGACGTTGATGTGCGGCCCGGGCCTGATTATTGCCGACGAACCGACCACAGCCCTCGACGTGACCATCCAGGCACAAATTCTTTTGCTGCTCGCTGAGTTGCAAAAGGAATTCGATATGGGTTTGATCCTGATTACCCATGATCTTGGTGTTGTCGCACGGGTCGCGGACCGGGTCTGTGTGATGTACGCCGGCCAAGTGGTTGAGCAAGGCAGCGCGAAGCAAGTGTTCGAGAATCCCACGCATCCCTATACGCAAGGTTTGCTGGAGTGTATCCCCATTCCTGGAAAGACCGCGCGCGGCAGTCATCTGGGTTCGATCCCGGGAATTGTGCCGTCCTTGGTCGGTGAGATGAATTGTTGTCATTTTTCCGATCGTTGCCCGTATGCGACGGATATCTGCCGGACGCAAACAGTAGATCTTCGCCAGGGTTTTACGGCGGATCATGATTTCCGGTGTGTTCTGACATCCGAGCAATGCGCCGAAAACTTAAAACAAAAGGTGCCGGCATGAGCGATAGCGAAGTGATGATCGACGCCAAAGGCGTCACGAAAACTTTCATGATTTCCGCCGGGGCTTTTAAGGGAAAACGGCCGCTGCATGCTGTTAACGGCGTCGATTTGCAGGTCAAGCGGGGTGAGGTTGTCGCACTGGTTGGCGAATCGGGTTGCGGGAAGACGACGCTGGCGAAGATGCTGCTGGGCTTGGAAAGCATGACAGCCGGGACGATTGTTGTCGACGGCAAACCCGTGGGTGATTTGCATCGCCTGGAAGTCGCCAGGCTCTTGCAGCCGATTTTTCAGGACCCGTATTCGTCGTTGAACCCTAGAAAATCCATCGGCTCCATCATTACGTTGCCGTTGAAAATCCAAGGCGGCTCCGATCCTGATTCCTGGCGTCGCCGGGCCGAGGAAATGATGGAATTGGTTGGCTTACCGCGCCGCGTTTTTGAAAACTATCCCAGTCAACTGTCCGGCGGACAGCGCCAGCGCGTCGCCATTGCGCGCGCCTTGATCAATAGGCCTCGCGTCGTTATTTGCGACGAGCCGACCTCGGCGCTCGATGTCTCCGTCCAATCGCAAATTCTCAATCTGCTGCAGGATTTGCGGGGTGAATTGAACCTGACCTACGTGATCATTTCGCACAATCTTGCGGTTGTTGAACATATCGCGACAAAGGTCGCCGTGATGTATCTTGGCCGGATTGTCGAAGAGGCGGATACGGAAACGCTGTTTACCAACCCGCAGCACCCCTACACCCAGGCGCTTTTGGATTCCGTGTTGACGCCGGATCCGAATTTGAGCGTTCCCGACACGCATCTGGGGGCGGCTTATCCGAATCCGGTGGAACCACCGTCCGGATGTACCTTCCATCCGCGCTGCGCCAAGGTCCTGGGCCATTGCTCGGAACGTGCGCCGAAGCCCATCGCCACCGAACAAGGCCACGTGGAATGTCATCTGTTCGATGAGGCCAAGGGCCAGGCGGCATGAGCCGCGAAGAAGCTGTCGAGGGCATTCAGGCTTATTTCGACAGTGGCGACTATGTCGCCGAATTGGCGCGCCGCGTCGCCATCCCGTCGGAAAGCCAAAAAGAAAATAATCAGGCCGAACTGCGCCGGTATCTCGAAGAGGAAATCCAGCCGGGCTTCGAGGCCATGGAGCACAACTGCGAGATTTTTGAGAATCCCGTCGAGGGCAAGGGACCGGTTCTTCTGGCAACACGGATTGAGGACGAGGCGTTGCCGACCGTCCTGGGTTACGGCCACGGTGACGTCGTTCGGGGGCTGGAAGATCAATGGATTGAAGGACTCAATCCTTGGGTGACTACCCAGGTGGACGATAAACTGTATGGCCGCGGCACCGCCGATAACAAAGGCCAGCACACCATCAATATGGCGGCCATTCGCCGCGTCCTGAAAGTTCGTGGATCACTGGGGTTCAACTCCAAGTTCATGGTCGAGATGGGTGAGGAAAATGGGTCGCCCGGAATTTTCGGTGTCGTTGAGGCAAATTTGGATAAATTTTCCGCTGACGTGTTTATCGCATCCGACGGGCCAAGAATTTCGCCAGAGCGGCCGACAATTTTTCTGGGTGCCCGCGGGTGCCGGAATTTCGAACTGGTACTGAAGTGCCGCGACGGCGGGCATCATTCCGGCAATTGGGGCGGGCTGCTGACAAACCCCGGCATTGTCATGGCCCATGCGCTGAAATCCATTGTCTCCCCAAACGGCAAGATTCTCATTGAAGATTGGCGCCCGCCGCCGCTGAGCGATGCCGTGCGGGCCAGCTTGACCGATATCGCGCCGTCCGGCGGCGTTGATGCGCCTGATATCGATCCTGATTGGGGCGAGCCGGGTTTGAGCCCGGTGGAACAAATTCATGCCTGGAACAGTTTTGAGGTTTTGACATTTAAGACCGGCAATCCGCGCCAGCCGGTGAATGCCGTTCCGGCCGAAGCGCGGGCGAACTGCCAGCTTCGATTTGTCGCCGGAACCAATACGGACAGAATTCTGCCCGCACTTCGCGAACATCTGGACGAGCATGGGTTTGAGATGATCGCCATTGAACCGCCGCCGCCCGAGAACGCGCCGGAATTTAACGCCAGTGCGACGCCGCCGGACGATCCTTGGGCGGCGTGGACGGCGGACGCCATGGAGCGCACCACGGGTAAAAAGACCGCCGTCATTCCGAGCCTTGGCGGCTCGATTTGTAATGACCTGTTCAACGTCACCTTGGGCCTACCGTCAATCTGGATTCCGCATTCCTACTCCGGCTGTTCCCAGCACGCGCCGAACGAACACATCTTATTGTCGGAGGCGCGCGAAGCGCTGGCCATCATGACCGGTCTTTATTGGGATTTGGGCGAGGGCGGAACGCCCGGCAAGAAGCACTAAAGGACGAACGCCATGAGCCGTGACGGGGCCGTTGCACGGTCACTTGAGTATTTTGATGATGAAGCCGGGTATTGGACCGACTTGGCGCGCCGCGTCGCTGTGCCGACCGAATGCCAAAGAGTCGAGCGCACACCCGAACTTTATCAGTATCTGGAAGAGGAAATGCGCTCGGGTTTCGAAGCCATGGGCTATTCGTGCCAGGTTTATGACAATCCGCTTGAAGGCTTTGGGCCTGTGTTACTGGCATCTCGGATCGAGGGCGAGAATTTGCCGACAGTTCTAGGCTACGGCCACGGCGATGTGGTCCGTGGCCAGGAAGGGCTTTGGGACGAAGATCGTGATCCATGGATAATGGAACGTGATGGCGACAAGGTTTATGGGCGGGGAACCGCCGACAACAAAGGCCAGCATTCAGTCCATATGGCGGCGCTGAAATCGGTCATCACTGAGCGCGGCCAACTTGGCTTCAATTCCAAATTCATGATTGAGACCGGCGAAGAAAATGGCTCGAAGGGCCTGAAGGATCTGGTCGCGGCGCACAAAGACGATTTTGCGGCGGATGTCTATTTCGCATCCGACGGCCCGCGCGTAGATATTGCACACCCGAATTTGACCTTGGGGTGCCGGGGCACGCGGAATTTTGATCTGGTCCTTAATTTGCGCGCCGGTGGGCACCATTCAGGCAATTGGGGGGGCGTGCTGGCCAATCCCGGCATTGTGCTCGCCAACGCCATCGCCACCATGGTGGACGTTAACGGCAGAATTTTGGTCGAGGGATTGCGGCCGCCGCCAATTTCGAACTCTGTGCGCGACGCCTTGAAGGATGTGAAACGCGAAGGCGGTGAAAACGCGCCCGAAATCAATCCAGACTGGGGCGAGCCCGGCTTGACGGCACCTGAGAAAGTCTATGCTTGGAACACACTCGAGGTTCTCGCTTACGTCACTGGCAACCCGGACAAGCCTGTCAACGCGGTGCCGCCCAGAGGGCACGTCAATTGTCAGCTGCGTTATGTGGTGGGTACCGATCCTGACAATATCATTCCCGCCGTCCGTCAGCATCTTGATGAGAACGGTTTCGGGATGATCGAAATTCATGAACCGCCGCCTTCCAACGATGGGAAGTTCGCCGCCGCCCGCACCGACCCGGACCATCCGTGGGCGCAATGGATGATGGGCGCCGTCGCGCGGACCATTGGCAACCAACCGGCGGTGATGCCGAATTCCGGAGGCTCGATCTGCAATGACGTGTTCCAGGATGTCTTGGGCATCCCCTTCGTGTGGTTACCTTTGAGTTACGGCGGCTGCTCTCAGCATGCGCCCAACGAACACATTATTTGGTCGTTGACCCGCGAAGGCATGGAGTTAGTCACTGGTGTTTATTGGGATTTAGGTGATCCCAATACAGCCTATCAGCCCTGAGAGCGAGGCCTGTCCCATGACCGAGCCTTGTGATCTCAGCGCTCTCGAGGCGCGCAACCTGATTGGCCGCGGAGACTTGTCATCCGTGGAACTTTTGGAAAGTTGCATCACCCGGATCGAAACAGTCAATCCGACCACCAATGCCATTGTGTCGACGGACTTTGAGCGCGCTCGGGTTGAGGCTACCGCTGCTGAGGCCGCGGTAAGAAACGGTGATGATCTCCGACCCCTGCACGGGTTGCCGGTCGGCATAAAGGATTTGAATGCCACGGCGGGTCTGAGGACGACCTATGGTTCGCTTTTGCATGCGGACAACGTTCCCGAAAAGGATGAAGCGCTTGTTGCGCGCCTTAGGGATGCCGGTGCGATCATCGTTGCGAAAACCAATACGCCTGAATTCGGCTCGGGCTCAAACACCACAAACAAGGTTTTTGGTCCGACCCGAAATCCATACGATTTGAGCCGGACCTCGGGCGGGTCATCCGGCGGCTCGGCGGCGGCGCTGGCGACGGGCATGCTACCCTTGGCCCATGGGTCGGATACTTTCGGCAGCCTGCGCAATCCGGCGACGTGGTGTGGTGTTGTCGGATTTCGGCCGACGCCGGGGCTGGTTGCGCGCGAGAACCGGGCCCTTAATTATACGCATTTCAGCGTCCAGGGTCCGATGGCCCGCAACGTTCGCGATGCGGCGCTGATGATGACCGGGTTGGCGGGCAATGATCCGCGCGATGCCATGGCGGGCCCGTGCGATCCAGCATCATTTGCGGCTTTGGATAAACTCGATCTGTCCGGGCTCAGGGTCGCCTGGAGCGCCGATTTCAACGGCGAAGCGCCCTTGGATGAAGGCATTCGCGATAGCTTTCAAGCGTCCATCAATTCCTTATCCGGTTTGTTTGGAACTTTTGCCCACCAAGCGCCGCCGGTTCCGGGTGTCCGCGATGTCTTGTGGACACTCCGCTGTCTTTATTATTTGGCGAACCACACGGATCGGGTTCGTGATCACGCGGATGTCGTGTCGCCGAATATTGTCGCTAATGTAGAAGCCGGCCTGGGCATGAGCTTGGCCGATGCGGCCGCGGCTGAAAAATCATGGTCGGCGCTCTACGCCGGGTTTCAGGAATTCTTTGCCGATATTGATCTGATGATCGTGCCCGGTAATGCGGTTTCCGCGTTTCGCCTGGAAGACGGCATCCCGAAAACCGTCGGTGGCAAGCCCATGGAAAATTATGTCGACGCGTCGCTGGTTCGGTCCATCGTGACGTTGATGGGGCATCCGGTCATTGCGGTACCCTGCGGATTGGATCATCTGGGCCTGCCGTCAGGCGTTCAACTGGTCGGCAAGCGCGGTGCCGATCATCAACTTCTGAGCATGGCGCTCGCCTTTGAGACTGCCGTTGCCCGTATGCCTGCGCTCACCTTTCCAAAACCCAATCTGGAGACACTCACCCCATGACCGAACTTTGTGATCTGACGGCCCGCGAGGCGCGGCGGCGCATCGGCACCAAGGAAATTTCGCCCGTCGAGCTTTTGGAAAGCTGCATTGCGCGCACCGAAGCCGTGAACCCTGCGCTCAACACGCTGGTGACACCTTGCTTCGAGCGGGCGCGGGAGGAAGCGAAAGACGCGGAGCGCGATGTCATGGACGGCGAGCCGTTGGCCCTGCTGCATGGCCTGCCATTTGGCGTTAAGGATCTGGAGGCAACCGAAGGTGTGCGGACCACATATGGTTCGCTGATTTACGAAGACAATGTTCCCGACGAAGATCAAAACTCCGTCGCTCAAATTCGCGCCAATGGCGGCGTCATGATGGGGAAGACCAATACGCCCGAATTTGGTGCCGGAGCGAATACACGAAATCGCGTATTCGGTGCGACCGGCAATCCGTTTGATCCGACACTCACGTGCGCCGGCTCTTCCGGCGGGTCTGCGGTGGCATTGGCCACGGGAATGGTGCCCATCGCCACAGGATCAGATTATGGCGGCAGTTTACGCACGCCGGCGTCTTTTTGCGGCGTCGTTGGGTTCCGCCCATCACCGGGCACGGTGCCTTCCGAGAGCCGCGTTGTTGGCCTCAATCCGTTTTCCGTGTTGGGGCCCATGGGCCGCAATGTCGGTGACGCCGCCCTTTTGTTGGCGGCGATGACGCATGACGACGTTGATGACCCTTTCGGCGGTGCCATTGATCCAGACCTGATTGAGCCGCTGGAGGCAGCCGATCCGTCGACCTTAAGGGTCGCCGTTTCCGAGGATTTGGGTTGCGCGCCGGTGGACAATAATATCCGGCGCCTTTTCGGCGAACGGGTGAACCTGTTTCGCCATATATTTAACGAGACCCAGGACCGTGATCCTGAGCTCGGACCGGATTTGCATCGATCATTTGAGATTTTGCGTAGCGTAAACTTTATGGCCGCCCATGGTGAACGTCTCGCGAATCATCGCGAGAAACTGACACCGAACGTGATCTCAAACACTGAAATGGGTGCTGACCTCTCCGCCGCTGACGTGGCCTGGGCGCATGTCGAGCAGACGGCGATTTACCGTCGGTTCAATGCCTTATTCGATGAAGTGGATATCCTGATCAGCCCAGCTTCCGCCGTGACGCCGTTCCCGCATGAGGACTGGTACGTCGAGGAAATTAACGGTGAGCCGCTGCCCAACTACATGCGCTGGATGGCGCCGGCCTATGCATTGACGATGGCAACGCCGGCAGCCTGCGTCATTCCGTTTGGCGTAGATCACAAGGGCATGCCCATGGGCTTGCAAATCAGTGCGCCAAATGGCTCTGATCGTCAGGTGCTTGAGGCCGCGATGGCCATTGAACACGTGCTGAGCGGCAATCCTGAAACCGCCCGGCCCCTGCCCGATATAGAAAAACTAAAGGGTGCGGCATGAGCAAACGCATATTCACGGCATGTCTCGGCACCGAGACCCACACCTGGGCGCCGTTGCCGACGGACACCAAAGCCTACGAAGACAGCTATCTGGTTCGCGGCGGCGACCACCCCGAAGCCATCAATATGTTCGGCGTGCCGCTGAAAATGTGGCGCGAGCGAGCTGAGGTCAAAGGCTGGAACGTTGCCGAAGGGTTGTGCGCCTTCGCCACGCCATCAGGGCTAACCGTGAAGCGCACCCACGAAACCCTTCGCGATGAAATTCTGGATGTTTTGCGCGCCGCCATGCCGGTGGACGCGGTGCTGCTGTCGTTGCATGGCGCCATGGTTGCGGACGGCTATGACGATTGCGAGGAAGATCTCGTCCATCGCATCCGAGAGATCATCGGACCCGACATCCCCATCGGTTGCGAGCTTGATCTTCATTGCCATATCAGCAAACAATTTTGTGACGACGTGACGGCCTTCGTTATCTACAAAGAATACCCGCACATCGATTTTGCCGAACGCGCGGAAGAGGTTTGGGACATCATCGAGGCAACTTTGGAAGGCCAGATTAAACCCAAAATCAGCATGTTCGATTGCCGAATGATCGGGCTCTACCACACGACCCGCGAGCCCATGCAGGGGTTCGTGCAGGGGATGCGCGACTTGGAAGGCAAAGATGGCGTCCTATCGGTGTCCCTGGGCCATGGGTTCCCGTGGGCGAACATTCCGCATGTCGGCACCCGCGTCGCTGTTGTGACCGATGACCGCCAGGCGGTAGGTGATGCGTTGGCGGAAAAATTGGGGCGCGAACTTTGGGAATTGAGAAACGAGATCACGCCGCCCTTTATTGATTTAGCGGATGCCATTGTCGCTGCTGAAGGCGTATCCGACGGCCCGGTCGTCTTCGGTGATATTGCTGATAATCCGGGTGGCGGGGCGGCCGGTGATTCCACCTATATCATCCGCGCGCTCATCGATCACGGTATCACCAATGCCGCTGTCGGCGGGATATGGGATCCCATGGCCGTGCAGATCTGCCAGGGCGCCGGTGTCGGTGCGGAACTCTCGCTGCGGCTTGGCGGCAAGGCCGGACCTTGGTCCGGTGCCCCGTTGGACCTCAAGGTCCGTGTGTTGGCGGTGCATGATGATTTAATCATTCAAGGCCTCGGCAATTCGAAACGGCGGTTGGGCGACACGGTGACATTGGAAGCCCATGGCATTGAGATCATCGTGCATGCCAAACGCAGCCAAAATGTACACCCCAGTTATTTTAACAACGCCGGTGTTGATTACGCGTCCAAGAAAATCCTGGTGGTGAAATCCATGCAGCATTTCTATTCGAATTATGCGGCAATCTCCGATCATGTCTTTTACGTATCGACACCCGGCGTGGTTGATCATGACATCCAGCGGTTGCCCCTGGAACGCGCTGCGCGGCCGGCTTGGCCCTTGGACGATGACCCTTGGGCGCCCAATACCGAGCGGCCCTGGTAGCGAGGCTGAACATGACCTCAGTGCTGATCGCCGGGTTCAAACATGAGACCAATACCTTTAGTGCCCTGCCGACCGATCTGGAGGCTTATAAGGCCCGCGCGCTCTATTACAATGATGAGGTGCCGAAGCAATTGCGGGGCACGAAAACCGAGCCGGCGGCATTTCTGGATTTCTGTAACGCCCAGAACTGGCAGGTGACCCACCCTGTATACGCGGACGCGTCACCGTCCGGGAAAGTTACAGCGCTGGCGTTCAACCACATTTCAGGCTTGATCGTCGATGCGGCAAAATCACAGCCGCCCGACGCGGTGCTGCTGTCTCTGCATGGCGCGATGGTCATGGAAGACGCGGAAGATGGCGAGGGCGAACTGCTGGCGCGGCTCCGCGAACAAATCGGGCCGGATGTACCGATTGCCATTACCCTGGACCTCCATGCCAACGTCACCGACCGAATGGCCGCGCTGGCTGATATTGTCGTCGCCTATCGGACCTATCCTCATATCGATCAATATGAGATCGCGACTCAAGCCGCCGAACTCATCCGCCGGACATTGGCCGGTGAGATCAAACCATCGACCACCGTCGTGCGCGGCCAAATGTTGAATGGCGTGGACAGTGGCCGGACGACGGCGCCGGGTCCCATGACCGAGGTTCTCGCCAGCGCTGATAATCTGCTAAGCCAACCGGGCGTCCTATCGACCAGCGTGTGCGCCGGGTTCGCCAAGGCCGATACGCATGATACGGGACCGTCCGCGATCGTCGTCAGTGACGGACCGGCGCCGCGCTTCACCGAAATGGCGGATGGATTGATCGAGGAAGTCTGGCAAAGCCGACATCGGAAAACGGTACAGACCGTATCCATTGAAGATGCGGTCGGTTGGGCAAAGAACGCGCCGCCCGCCGATGGGCCGGTCGTACTTGCGGATTTCGCCGACAATCCGGGTGGTGGCGGATATGGAGATGCAACGCGTCTTTTGAAGGCGATGATCGATGCGGATCTTCAAGACACGGCCTTCGCCACCATCTATGACCCCGTGGTGGCGCAAATGTGCTGGGATGACGGCCTGGGTGCCCTCATGCATCTCAATCTGGGTGGCAAGATCGACCCGGCTTATGGCGCACCGATTGAGGTCCGCGGCAAGGTGACGGCGCTGACCCAGGGGCGTTTCTCGCTGAAAGGCCCGATGATGGGCGGCCAACGCATCGATATGGGGCCGACGGCGGTGCTGACAGTGGGAGGTATTGAAATTGTCGTCACCAGCGGCCGATTCCAGGCCTATGACCGTATGTATTTTGAACACGCCCGCATTGATCCGGAAAAGAAAAAGGTACTGGCCGTCAAATCGTCACAACATTTTCGTGCCGCTTTCGGTCCCATTGCGTCGGAAATCATCGTTGTTGATGGCGGCGGCGGATTGACGTCTGGGGATTATCGTCAACTCTCTTACGAAAATCTCCGCCGGCCGGTCTACCCTCTCGATCTTGACTAACTGCTCAGGCGACCGGATGCATTTTTCTGAATGTTAGATTAATACGCGGGCCCACAGGCTTGCGGGTCTTGGGTATGGCGTGTTGCCAGTTGGCTTGGGTCGCGCCGCGCATAATGAGAAGGCTGTTTCCCGGAAGCGGTACGTCGATTTTGCGAGATTTGTCATCTTTGCGGCGGACAACAAACCGCCTTGTTGCACCGAAACTGAGCGAGGTGAGGACGGGTGCCGGGCCAAGTTTCGGTTCATCGTCACTATGCCAACCCATGCTATCGGCGCCGGTCCTGTATAGATTGCCCAGCATGCCGTTCAGACAGGTATTACTGAGCAACTCAATCGATGATCTAATTTCATCCAGAAGCGGAGTCCATGATTGGGCAGGCCAGGTCATACTGGAATAGGTGTAAGCGGTGTCGCCATACCAACATGTCAGGCGAGGCGAGGCATGGGTTTTGCCGAACAATTTGATATGTAATTTCCGCCAATCGGCGTGCGCGTGAAGTTCATTGAAATAATGGTCGGCGCGTGCGGGCTCAAAAATATCGTAAAAGAGAACCGCGTCACCGCCAACGAGATCCAACTTCTTTTGGCACTGAATCCCCTGGTTATCCATTGAGCCGAGAGCGCTGGAACTCAATCAGCGAGGTGTCACCGTCGGTTGCAGGGATACGGATTTTGGGAAAGATTAAGGTGACTTTTGTGCCTTGGCCAACCTCACTTTCTAACTCCAGCGTTCCGCCGTGGGCTTCGGTTAATACTTTGACCAAGCTGAGACCGAGCCCCGCGCCTTCATGAGAGCGGGTCATGATGCCTTCGACCTGTCGGAAAGGTTCCAGCACACGGTCGAAGTCTTCGCGCGAAATGCCGATCCCAGTATCTTCGACCGAGATGATCAAGGTGCCGTTCCGCCCGCGCGACGATGATACAGTGATGGTGCCGTCCGCCGGTGTGAACTTCACTGCATTCGATAAAAGATTGAGGATAATCTGTTTCAAACGACGGGCGTCGCCCCAAAATTTACGAGCGTCGGGTTCTATGCGGGCCGCCAAGTTGACCCGCGACGCTTCCAACCGATCACGGATCATGCGTTGGCACTCTCCTAAAATATCCGCAACTTCAACTTCCGCCTCAACGAGAAGAATTTCCCCGGCTTCGATCTTCGCAATATCGAGAATGTCGGTGATCACGGCCAGCAGGTGGCGTCCCGACATGTGAATATCACCGGCATACTCAAGATACGTGTCGTTGTTAAGCTCACCAAAGGTCTCGGTGATCAGGATTTCCGACATCCCAATCACGGAGTTTAACGGCGTGCGCAATTCGTGGCTCATGTTGGCTAAAAATTCGGTTTTTGTCCGGCTTTCCAATTCAGCCCTTTCCTTCGCCTGGCGCGCGGCTTCTTCAGCGAACTTCAATGACGTAATGTCATTGAACGTGAGTACAGTGCCGCCTTCGGGAGTTTTTGCTTCCCTCAAGAGAAACCATCTGTTCCCCGCATATTTGACAATAACGGGCTCACCCGGGTTCCGATGCTGGTGTAGGCGATTTTCAAGAATGCGCTCATAGTCATAGTCATCGTCAACGGCTTCAATCAAACCTGCTTCAAACACGGCGCGGACCAATTCCTCGAAAGTGCCGTTTCTCTGAAGGATGTCGCGAGCAACCGGGACGGCGTTCAGATATTCTTCATTGGCAAGAATCAAACGGTCGGCGCCGTCAAAAATTGCGAAACCTTCTTGCAATGTTTCGACCGCGCTGCGCATGCGTTCTTCATATTTTTGCCGGGCCTGTTCAGCGTTCTTCTGCGCCGTCAGGTCAATATTGATACCTCCGAACGCCGTCATGTTTCCGCTTG
>JABJBP010000117.1 GCA_018665815.1 Rhodospirillaceae bacterium | reverse complement strand
TCTTCACGTCCAAGCCAGCATAGCGATTAGCAACATCAAAAAATCCAAGCTGGCTCATATTTTGCCCCCATAATCTCAACGCCGTGATATCGTGATTCTATCAGATCAATGAATGGGGTGGGTATTTTTAGAGATGCCCCATACCGTCCAGCTCTTCACACCAGTCACACAGAACAATGTCTGCTGGAAACTGTGTGAAAAATCCCCATGCGGTTTCGGGGTCGGGTGTACTTTGCACGGTCGGCACGCCGAATTCACGGAAGACGTCCGTCAACAGCTTGCGAATCAGCAAGTGTTTCTCAAGCACAAGAATATTGAGTGCTGAAATATCGTATGCCTGCACGTTCCACCTCACATCTAAACCGCCGGAAACCAGCAATTCAGTGTGCGTTCTACGGACCGAACCTGACAGATTTCTGACAACCAATCATTAAAACCCGAATCCGTTACATCCTTGCCCAGAATCGTAAGGATCAGTCACCAGTTGGACTAATATTATCATCAGTGGCACCAGAAGGACCATTAGCCAAAAGCCACATAACCTATGGCCTGGATAAGACTGCAGTTTCAGGCCGTAACGCACGCACGACTTTCGCCGTCTTGAGGGAGGCGATAAACTCGCGCCATCGCTTGCCAAGGAAACCCAGTGTGACCGAGAGTCCTTCGAGAAAATTCAAGTTTCGGCCCAACCCCATGCGCCAGATTGCCTTTGGTGTACTGGCATTGACCGGGGTCGCCGTTGGGTACGGTCTCGGATTTGTTTTTAAGCCCGGCCCTACTGAGCTGCCACCCGGTGCGGCATCGACAACTGCGAAAAAAACCGCACCCGTGGCCCAGACTAACGATCCGGCAGATGAACAGGAATCCGAGCCGCTGGTTGCGATGGCAAATGTAGTCTTGCCAGAAAACACTACGCCGGAAAAAGGTCCCGTCCGGGCTTACGAGGAAGCGCTGCCGAAAGAGATCGTTGTCACGGTCGAGCGCTTGGGGCAGCAGCCGTCGCCCGCCCCCTCAGCTCCACCACTCAACAAGCCCAAAGAGACTGCCCACGACGGCGTAGAGGTTGGTAAACCTGAAACAATGCCACCGAAAACTACACCTAGCACACCGGCTCCGACAGAATCTTCAACAGACGTCCCCAATGCTGCACCGCGCGCGACGCTCACCGCTGAACCAGAAATCACGAACCAATCGTCCCAACCATCACAGCCGCCGCCAGTGTCGGCAATCGCGGCGCCAGCGATCTCGCCGGCCGCACCAGAGGAAGATAAGACGCTGCCATGGCGGCGTTACGCGGTCGCGGCAAATCCCGATGGTCGGCCGATGATTGCCATCGTTATCGATGATCTGGGCATCGACCGGCCGCGCACCCGGCGCGCCATCGCGTTGAAGGGGCCGCTGTCCATGTCGTTTCTGACCTATGGGGCAAAGCTCGCCGATCAAACCGCCGAAGCCCGCGCCGCAGGACATGAATTGTGGATGCATGTGCCGATGGAGCCGTCAGCGAAGAATGTTGATCCCGGGCCGAACGTATTGCTAACCGGCTTCAACGGCACCGAACTGCTGAACAATTTGCGCTGGAACCTTGATCAATTCGGCCATTATGTCGGCATCAACAATCACATGGGCTCGCGCTTCACTGCCGACACCGACGGCATGCGCCGGGTGATGGGAGAATTAAAGACACGCGGTTTAGCTTTCCTCGACAGCGTCACGTCGGGGCGTTCGGCGGGCGGGCGCGAGGCGGCAAACGCCGGGGTGCCGTTCGCCATGCGCAACGTCTTTATTGACCACGAGGATGATATCAAGGTGATCCGCAGCCAATTGGCGAAGATCGAAAAACTGGCCCGCAAGCAAGGCCACGCCATCGCCATCGGGCACCCGCGCGAAGCCACTCTAAAGGCCTTGAGCCCATGGCTGGAAGATATTGAAAATAAAGGATTTAAACTGGTTCCAGTTTCAGCTTTGCTGCATCAGAAACCGACCGAAACCGCTGCCAAACCGAGCCAGTAAGACGCCCTAAACCAGGCTCAATCATCAGCCGTTTCAGACGCCCCATTTGCCGGCGCGAACGCCGGTGCAAACCCCCGGGCCTCATGGGCAGCACGGATCAAGGCTTGGGCCTTGTTGATGGTTTCTTGATATTCAAATTCCGGATCACTGTCGGCGACGACACCGCAGCCGGCCTGGACGTAGAGCGTCTCATCCTTAATCACCGCCGTTCGGAGCGCAATGCAGGTGTCCATGTCGCCGTCGGCGCCGAAGTAGCCAATGCACCCCGCATAAACCCCGCGGCGCTCGGATTCCAACTCATCAATAATTTCCATGGCCCGGACTTTCGGCGCGCCCGATACCGTGCCCGCCGGAAACCCGCCCAGCAACGCGTCAATGGCGTCGAATTCTTCCGTGTCCAATTCACCCTCGACGTTCGACGCGATATGCATGACATGGGAATAGTACTCGACCATGAAATGCTCGGTGACGTTGACTGTGCCGGTTTTCGCCACCCGCCCGACATCGTTGCGGCCCAAGTCCAACAGCATCAAATGCTCGGCGCGTTCCTTCGGATCGCTGATCAAGTCTTCGGCCAAAGCCCGGTCCTCGGCCGGCGTCGCACCGCGCTTGCGGGTCCCAGCCAAGGGCCGGAGCGTCACCTTGCCGTCGCGGACCCGGACCAGAATCTCCGGGCTCGAGCCAACCACCGAAAATCCGCCGAAATTCATGAAGAACAAAAACGGCGACGGGTTGAGGCGGCGTAGGGCGCGGTAAAAGGCAAAATGGGGCAGGGCAAACGGCACCCGGAAGCGCTGCGAGGGGACGATTTGAAAAGCATCCCCCGCATGAATGTAGTCGACGCATTTATCGACAATGGCGTGGAATTCAGCGCGCGTCATGTTCGATTCCGGCGCCGCCTCCGGCTCATCGACCAATCCGGAAACGCCACCCGAACCCTGCGGCACGGCACGGTCCAGGTCATCGGCGACGGCTTGCAGACGTGCTTGGGCGTTGCCAAAGGCGTCCGAAGCACTCGTCCCCGCACTATCCGGCCAGACCGGCGTCACCAGCGTCAGCGAGTCCTCAAGGCTATCGAAGATCGCCATCACGGTGGGGCGCAGAAAAATACTATCGGGCAAATCCAAAACGTTCGGATTGCCGTCCGGCACCCGCGGTTCCACGAGGCGCACCGCGTCATAGGCCATATAGCCGAATAATCCAGCAGCCATGGGCGGCAAATGATCGGGCAAATCAATCCGGCTTTCGGCCATCAAGGCGCGGAGCGACGCCAAGGTGCCGCCACCGTCGCCGCTTTTATCCCCAATGGGGCAGGGCGCGAAAGTTTCCGTATCAGCCAAGGCATTCCGGTTGATCTCGGTCCGGCCGTCCCGGTAGCGCCAGATCACGTCGGGCCTCAGCCCGATCAACGAATAGCGGCCCCGGATGGCGCCACCTTCAACAGATTCCAACAAAAAGCTATTGGCCTCATCACCGGCGATTTTCAACATCGCCGAGACCGGGGTTTCCAAATCCGCCACCAGCTTCGCCCAGACAACCTGGGTCGTGCCGGCCTCGAAGGCCGCACGGAAATCATCAAGCGCGGGCTGGACGTTCAGGGTGGTCATGGTTTCAAACCCGTTCCCACCGCTGGCCTAGTATTGCTGTTGCTGTTGCTGGGCGCGCTCCCCGAACAGCGCCTCGATGGCGGCCTGATTGACCGAAACGCCGACGGATTCCCTGAGCGCCGCCGTCAGTTGGCTGGCGATGTCTTCGCGCAGCGCCTCGGCCAACGTTGCCATGATTTCCTTGCGCTTGTCGGTCTTCGACGTATCAGCCGGCGTGACCCGCGTCAGCACCGCCACCCGGTAGCCCTCGCGGACGCGTTGAAAGGCCACCTTGCCGAGCTTCAATTTAAAGATATCGGCGGTCAGCGCATCGCCGATGTCTTGGGAAACGCCAAGGCCATCGCGCCGAAGTGCCTTATGAGGCTCAACGGTCAACGACCACGTGGCCGCGCCCTCGGCCAATTTCTGGCCGCCGTCGGCAAAGGATTTGATCGTCGTCGCCAAGGTCTTGGCGGCGTCCGCGCGCTGGGCGGCTTTCCAATCATCAATGACTTTCGCCTTCACCGCCTCGAAGGGCCGGAGCGTCGGTTTTGTCACCTTATCAATGCGCAACACGAAGAACCCGTCTTCGCCGGCTTCCGTCATGGCGCTATCCTCGCCCGCCTCGGTGGCGAAGACGGTGGCCAGGAACGTCCGCTTGGCGGGCAAGCCGGCGACCGCCGTACCGGTCGCGTCGTTGCCTTGCTGATCGATGCCCGACAATTTTTCAACCTTCAAATCCAGCGCCGCCGCCGCTTCCTCAACCGTGCCGCCACCGCCCAGTTGGTCTTCCAACCGGTTGGATAGATCAAAGATCGCGTCCAACGCCTTTTCCAGCGCCAGGTCATCTTTGACCTGCGCCTTGACCTCATCGTAAGGTTTGGTGCCACCGGGCGAGATGGCGGTGACTTTCAACAGATGCCAGCCCAGCGCACTTTTCAGCGGTTTTGAAATCCCGCCCTCAGGTAACGCAAACGCCGCCTCGGCCAGATCGGGCAGCATGTCGCCCTTGGTAATTTCGCCAAGCTCAACCTGCGCTTCTTCTTGGCCGGCGACGGCCTTGGCGACGGCCAGGAACGTCTTGCCTTCAGCCAATTGGGCGGCGGCCTGTTTGGCCTTGTCTTCGCTGTCGGTGAGCATCTGTTGGATTTTGCGCTTTTCTAATTTGGTGAACTCATCGGCGCGGTCGTCATAGGACTTACGCATGTCGTCTTCGGCGACATCGGTTTCCTTAGCCAGGTCTTTGGCATCCAGGCGCACGAAAGTCACGGTGCGGTATTCCGGCGCCGTATAAACCTTCTCGTTGTCTTTGAAGTATTTGCGCGCGTCGGCATCTGATGGCTCAGGAATCGCTGTTTGGTCCTTGTCAGCGACGAAGACGCTATCAATGGAGCGGGTTTCTTCACGGTAGCGCATCACCGCATCAACCCAGCGCGCCGGCGCCACGGCGCCCGACCCAACGCTTTCCGTTAATTGGCGGCTCGCCAGATCGTTGCGGATGCTGGCCACATAGCCGGCCTCGGTCAGGCCGTTGGACGACAGCAATTCCTGAAAGCGCGTGCGGTCAAAGTTCCCGGCCAAGCCCTTGAACATGGGCTCGGCGACGATGGCGGCGCGGATTTGTGCGTCGCCGATGGCGATCCCCAGGTCCGCCGCCCCCTGTTGGGTGGCCGCGGCGTTGACCTTGCGCTGGACAACACCATCGATGACGCCCAACTGGCGCGCCTGATCAATATTAAACGTATTGCCGAACATCCGGCGCATGCGGTTCACTTCGGCGTAGACGTCGGTATAAATTTCTTGCGGCCCCAGCTTCACATCGCCGACCTCGGCCACGGCACCACCGCCGCCGACCTGATAGCCCAGCATGTCCTGCACCCCCCAGGCGCCGAAGCCCAAAATCAGGAAGAAGGCAAAGACCTTGATGACGACCGTACCGACTCGCTTGCGCATCAGGAGAAGCATGAATTTTCCGCTCTCTTTTCCAACGTGTGTGTTTGTCCCAGCGCCGCCCGGCATAAGGAAAAACGATCCTCCCAACGGCGGCGCGCATCATAAGTCTGGGGAACCGGCGCATCAACCAACGAATTAAAATCGGCAGCACAGTCTCTAGCACCTGTGGGATGGCCGGCGAGGCACAGGTGCGCTTCCCCCGATCTTATTTCAAGAAGTGTGTCACGCAATTAGGCCTCGCGAAACGGTTTTTGCAGCAGAGCAGGGCGGTTATACTCCGGTCCAGTCATTTTCAAATACCGCACACGGGAGTCCTTATCCATGCATTACGTCCCCCTCGGTTCCAGCGGCCTCAAGGTCTCGCAGCTTTGCTTGGGCGCGATGAATTTCGGCGGCCGATCAACCGACGCGGCAGCGGCGAAAATCGTCGGCATGGCGCGTGATGCGGGCGTCAACTTTATCGATACGGCGGAATCGTATGCCGGCGGGAAATCGGAAGAGGTGCTCTCGAAGTTGATCAAGCGCGACCGCGACAGCTGGGTGCTGGCCACCAAGCTGGGCTCAAAAGCCATCAAGGACGGGCCCAATCAGCGCGGATTATCGCGCGCCTGGATGATGGATGCCATTGAGGGCTCACTCACGCGCCTGAAAACCGACTACATCGACATCTATTACCTGCACCGCGCTGATCCGGGCACGCCGATGGAGGAAACATTGGGCGCCATGGGGGATCTGATTGCCCAGGGCAAGGTGCGCTATTGGGGGTTTTCGAATTTCCGCGCCTGGAAGATCGCCGATATGGTGCGTCTGGCCGATTCCATGGGCGTGCCCCGTCCAATCATCGCGCAGCCTTACTATTCAATCCTCTACCGCGCCGCCGAGTTCGAATACCTACCGGCCTGCGACGCCTACGGCATCGGCGTCGTGCCTTATAGCCCGCTGGCTCGGGGCGTACTGACCGGGCGGTTCGGCACCGACCCCAAGGCCGCGAAGGCCGCCGTTGCCGACATGCCCTGGGCGGCGTCCTACGGTGATGTGTTCAATGAACGCGAACTCACTGCGGCGGCAAAGGTCAAAGCCCGCGCCGAGGCCAGCGGCATGACAGCCGGCCAGTTCGCGCTCAATTGGGTACTGGCCAACGGCATCGTGACGTCAGTCATCGCCGGGCCGCGCACCGTGGCACACTGGAAGGATTACCTGGGCGCGTTCGATCATCCCTTTGGCCCTGATGACGAAGCTTTTGTCGACGATCTGCTGCACCCCGGCTACCCGTTCCCCATCGGTTATCACGAACAGAAAGACAATCCCGTCGGACGGGTCCCGCCCGCTTGACCAATCACAGCGTTGACACCTAGCACCATCTGCCAGAAAACCGGACACCGCCTCAGCCCATTGAACGGAGCATTTTACGATGGCCGCCAAACGCAAAATCCTGATTGCCGGCAACTGGAAGATGAACGGTTTGAAAAAGGACGCCCGCGCCTTGGCATCCGGCTTGGCAAAAAAGATGAAGAAAACCGAACGCCCGGCGTTTGAGATGCTGATCTGTCCGCCGTTCCCGCTGTTGGGGCTGGCCGCCGACGCGATCCGGGGCTCAGGCGTCAAGTTGGGCGCCCAGGATTGCCACGCCATCGAGCGCGGGGCGCATACGGGCGACACCAGCGCCGGATTGCTCGCCAACATCGGTTGCAAGTACGTCATTGTCGGCCATTCCGAACGCCGCACCGATCACGAAGAAACCGACAAACAAGTCCGCGCCAAGGCCGGGGCGGCGCTGAATGCCGGGATGGGCGCCATCGTCTGCATCGGCGAGACCTGGGCCGAGCGCAAGGCCGGCAAGGCCCTGGTGGTCAATCGCAAACAGTTGAAGGGCTCGCTGCCGAGCGGCGCCAACGCGAAAAACACCGTCATCGCCTATGAACCCGTCTGGGCCATCGGCACCGGCCAGGTAGCGACGCCGGCCCAAGCCCAAGAAGTCCACGCAGCGATCAGGAAGGCCTTGATCAAGCTGATCGGCGCCGATGAGGCGGCTAAGATGCGCATCCTCTACGGCGGTTCCATGAAGCCCGGCAACGCCGCCGAACTACTGGCTTTACCCGATGTCGATGGCGGCCTGATCGGCGGCGCCAGTCTCAATGTGGTGGATTTCTGGGGCATTGCCGCGGCGGCCAGTTGAAGTCGGCGCAACCTTTTGGCTTTTCATAACTGCCATTGACGTTTAAATACCGCCAGCATATCTGATTAAGAGCGCCGCGAGCATATTCGATAAGAGCGCTTCGCGGGCGCACACAAGGAATTCGCTGATGGAAACCGTTATTCTGATCATTCACCTGCTGATCGCGTTGGCCATGGTCGGTGCCATTTTGCTGCAGAAAAGTGAAGGCGGCGCGCTCGGCATGGGCGGCAGTGGCGGCGGCGGTGGGGGGGGCGGCATGGGTGGCTTCATGAGTGGCCGCCAAGCCGGCGATTTGCTGACCCGCACGACAGCGATTTTGGCGACATGCTTTTTCATCACCAGCTTCGTTCTCGCCATCCTTGGTGGCGCGGGGCGCGAATCGACTTCAATTTTGGATGCAGCCCCGGCGCCATCGACGATTCCAACGGCACCCACCGAGCCAGCGGCGCCCGTCTCGAAGTGACAAAATTTCACGCCTTACCAAGGGCTTAAACAAAATCTTCAAGAGGCGGAAAATTCTCCGCCTCTTTATCTTTTGGCAGATGCAGAAACTTGTATATGGTCGAGGCCCATGACGCGGTTCATTTTCATCACCGGCGGCGTGGTCTCCTCCCTCGGCAAAGGCTTGGCATCGGCAGCGTTAGGCGCCCTGTTGCAAGCCCGTGGTTTCAAGGTCCGGCTGCGTAAGCTCGACCCTTACATTAACGTTGATCCGGGCACCATGAGCCCGTACCAGCACGGCGAGGTGTTCGTCACCGACGACGGCGCCGAGACCGATCTAGATTTGGGGCACTATGAGCGCTTTACCGGCGTATCTGCGCGCCAGACCGATAACGTCACGACCGGACGCATTTATTCCGACGTGATTGCCAAGGAACGCCGTGGCGATTACTTGGGCGCCACCATTCAGGTCATTCCGCACGTCACCGACGCAATCAAAAACTTCGTCGTCAGTGATTTGGATGATGAGGATTTCGTCTTGTGCGAGATTGGCGGCACGGTCGGCGACATCGAGGGCCTGCCGTTCCTGGAAGCCATCCGGCAACTGGGCAATGAATTGGGCCGCGACCGGACCATGTATCTGCACCTGACGTTGCTGCCTTACATCCCGACCGCCGGTGAGCTGAAAACCAAACCAACCCAGCACTCGGTCAAGGAAATGCTCAGCGTCGGCATCCAGCCGGATGTCTTGCTGTGCCGAGCTGACCGCGATATCCCGGAAAGCGAGCGCCGCAAGATCTCGCTGTTCTGCAACGTCCAGCAGGACGCTGTCATTCCCGCACTCGACGTGCCCTCCATTTACCAGGTCCCCATCAGCTATCACGAACAAGGCCTCGACGATCAGGTCTGCAAACACTTCCACCTTGATTCGCCGGCCCCCGACCTGACCCGCTGGACAACCATTCTGGAGCGTGTCGTCAAACCGGAAGGCGAGGTCTCCATCGCCATTGTCGGCAAATACACAGGCCTTCTGGACGCCTATAAGTCCTTGTCGGAAGCTTTGGATCACGGCGGAATCGCCAACAACGTCAAAGTCAATATGAACTGGATCGACGCCGAGATTTTCGAGAACGACCATACGATGCATCATCTGGAAGGGGTCCACGGCATTTTGGTGCCCGGCGGCTTCGGCGAACGGGGCATCGAAGGCAAGATCGCCGCCGCCCAATTCGCCCGCGAACACCGGGTGCCGTATTTCGGGATTTGCTTAGGCATGCAGATGGCGGTTGTCGAAGCGGCGCGCAATCTGGCCGGCATCAAGGGGGCGGGCTCATCGGAGTTCGGGGCGTGTCAAAACCCCATTGTCGGCCTGCTGACCGAATGGGAACGTGACGGAACCGTCGAGAAGCGTTCCGAAGACAGCGACATGGGCGGCACCATGCGGCTCGGCGCCTATGAGGCCGAGTTGCAGTCCAACAGCCGCATCCGCCAAATTTACGGCTCGGACACCATCTCCGAGCGCCACCGCCACCGCTACGAAGTGAACCTCTCCTACGAAGACGACCTGGCCAAACACGGCATGATCTTCTCAGCCAAATCACCGGATGGCGTGTTACCGGAAATTGCTGAACTGTCCGAACATCCGTGGTACATCGGCGTGCAGTTTCATCCGGAACTGAAATCCAAACCTTTTGAGCCGCATCCGTTGTTTACGTCGTTTATCGGCGCCGCCGTCGATCAATCCCGGTTGGTCTAGGAGCGCCCGCGATGACGGCCCAAAACACCGTTCAAGTCGGCCAACTTTCCATCGCCAACGACCGCCCACTAACTATCATCGCGGGGCCGTGCCAGATGGAAAGTCGGGGCCATGCCCTGGATATGTCCGGCGCGTTGGCGGAAATCGGCGCCGAGTTGGGTATCGGCATCATCTACAAAACGTCTTATGACAAAGCCAACCGGACCAGCACCGCTAGCCCGCGTGGCCTGGGCCTGGAAAAAGCCGCCGCGGTCTTCGAAGAGGTTCGCGAGACCACCGGGCTGCCGACGCTGACCGACGTTCACACGGCAGAAGATTGCGCGCGCGTCGCCGAAGCCGTCGACGTGTTGCAAATTCCGGCGTTTCTTTGCCGCCAGACGGATTTGCTGGTGGCCGCCGCCGAAACCGGCCGGGCGATCAACGTCAAGAAAGGCCAATTCCTGGCGCCATGGGACATGGCCAATGTGGTCAAGAAAATCGAGGACGCCGGCAACTTGAATGCCATGGTCTGCGAACGCGGCGCCAGCTTCGGCTACAACACGCTGGTCTCCGACATGCGGGCACTACCCATACTGGCCAACACCGGCTGCCCGGTGGTGTTCGATGCGACCCATTCCGTCCAGCAACCGGGCGGGCAGGGGACAACGTCCGGCGGCCAGCGCGAATTCGCCCCCGTCCTGGCGCGTGCCGCCGTCGCGATCGGCGTCGCCGCCGTCTTCATGGAAACCCACCAAGACCCCGACAACGCGCCGTCCGACGGCCCCAACATGATCCCGATTTCAGAGATCAAGGGCGTCATTGAGATGTTGATGGAATTCGATCGGATCGCGAAGGCCAGGCCAGTGGCGATATGAGGATTCTCATAGCGTCGATGAGACATCCACAAATTTCACCTTCAAACGGTCAACTCAACCTCCGAGGAACAGGGGCATGTTCCACAGCCCATGAGAAGGCCTGATACTTTTGATTAAGTTCGTCATCGGCCTTGCGCCTCTCACGGATCGGATTACCCTCCAGTTCATCCGCCTCATCGATCAGTGCCGAAAGCAAATTGTGGAATTTGAACCATAATCCGGCCACTTGCATCTCGTTTTCAGTGGGGGAGGCCACATCAATTAATTTGACCATCAATGCCAATTCCGCCTCAATTTCTATGAATTTCACGATGTCGAGGGGATCGGGCAGGTCGGCCTTAATATACCCAGTCATCAGATTGAAAGCGCCTTTCGCACGCTCAAGCCGAATTCCATCTGTTGCCTCCACGACACAGCACATCTCCGACAGTTCCTCATACAACGCCCACGCCGCAGTAGAATTGGGCGGGTCGGCCATAATATACCCGGTCATCAGATTGAAAGCGCCCTCCGCACACCCAAGCCGAATTTCATCCGTTGCCCCCTCCGCAGCACAGATCTCCGACAATTCCTCATACAACGCCTGCGCCGCCGCAAGATCGGGCGGATCTACTGCCATATACCCGGTCATCAGATTGAAAGCACCCTGCGCACGCTCAATCTGAAATTCATCAGTTGCCCCGTCGGTGTCGCACATCTCCGACAATTCCTTATACAACGCCCATGCCGCCGCGAGATCGGGCGGGTCGACCTCCAAATATCCGCTCATCACATTGAAAGCGCCCTGCGCACGTCCTAGCCGGAGTTCTTCCGTCGCCCTCTCGGTCGTGGACAACATCGTCATATGGCGATAGACCTTGGAGCCTTGGTCAGGGGACAATAGATTGGTGAGATCGACCCCGAATTCGCACCAAATCACCACCGCCTTGTGTCCTGCACGCTCACCGAGAACAAAGTGCCAGGAGAAAGACCTGTCCACTCGTAGAAATTTCTGTAATGCGTCGATTGCCGCATCCCGTCCGCGGAATGCCGTCGCCTGTCGAAGGTAGTGATGGCGGGTAGCCGGATTGCCAGTGATAATCCCATCGCTGAACCGGGGTTGCCAGGACAACAGTTCAATTACCCTCTGAAAATCATCTCTTAGTTCCTGACGGAGAGTCTCGATATCCTTTAGTGCCCTCAGCATGCCCTGCTGGTCTTGATTCAATGCATTGGCCGTTTCGAGTGTCAGCGGCGTGCGCTGTCCGTTCAATAACTCGCGGTAGGCCGCTTGCTGCGCCACGCGCTCGGAAAGTTTCCCGGCAAAGTCCCGAAGTCGGTCTTTTAGCTGGTCGGATTTATCAAGAGCCCCCAACTTTTCCAGCGCCAGCAGCCCGGCGCCCTGCATAAAACTACCTGCACTTTTTTGGACGACAAACACGGCTGCCTTGGTTACCGCCTTGACGGCGGCTTTGACCAATGGCCTTGAGTTTACTTCTCTCCAAGGTATTTCCCTCAACTGTCGTTGATGAGGCCGGTTGATCCGATTGATCCGATTTATCAATTGAAGGAAACCAGAATACGGCCCACGGCCCATCCTTCGTGCCAACACCAATTTTTTTGGCCACACGAGGGAAAATAATTGATGCACGGCCGCCGGAAGCGGAGAGAAGTGTGCCTGTCGATTCAAGCCGCCGTATACGGCCCGTGATTCCATGCTGAAGGGCCCGAAAATGGGCTGAAATGCGGCGCTGTATTTCAGCCGAAGCTCTTTCTCCTTCATGGTTCCAAGCGGAATTGGCAACAATCAACGTGAGACAGACACCGAGCGCCGCAATAATCAAAACCGGCAGATAATATTTGAATGTTGAGTTTGGTGATTGCATTGAAATGTATTGCGCCATTAGTGCGGCTGGTTCGGAAATCAATTTGAAGGCGAGGTTGCCGACATTGCACACCTTTCTAGCCCCAAAATCCGGCGAACGTCTGTTTCGAGGAATCTCCGGGCGTATTGTCAACCTTCTCTTACGGCGATTTTACCGGTTTCGCTGGGCCTTTCCGGGCATCGCCGGCATGAATACTTGCCGGCTGTTCGGAAGCCAACACTTCGTGACTTTCTCCGCGCCACGGTTACGAGCGTTATTGACCGGATATCGCCGCCATGATGCCCGTGTCCGCCATCGCCGAACGTCCGGGCCGCTTAACTCACAAACGCCGTGGTCACGACAAGCGATAATCCAGACAACAGCAAGATAGACAAAACGATCTGATTGAACCGAAGGTCGTCCACCTTGTCGTATAGCCGGCGGCCAGCCCAGGCCCCGAGGACAGTGGCTGGGAACGCCACCAGCGTCAATCTGCCGACCTCGAGCGTCATAAATCCACCGATGGCCTGGGTG
Source organism: Rhodospirillaceae bacterium (assembly GCA_018665815.1). GTDB lineage: Bacteria > Pseudomonadota > Alphaproteobacteria > Rhodospirillales > Casp-alpha2 > UBA3470. The sequence continues at coordinate 11,635 of JABJBP010000117.1, read as the reverse complement.
ATCAGGGCGAAGGTCAAAATGGACAAGTTGAACATCTGAAAGACGCCGCGCTTTTGATCCTTGCGCCACCCCCGGAGGCTCGCCCAAATCGTCGGCAAGGGTCCCGAGAGGCCGGCCAGGCCACCAAGTACACCGCCGCCGACGCCAACGATCGCATCCGCCGCGCGACCGCCCCATTCAATGGTCGGTATCGCATTGCGGAACAGCATAAAACTGCAATAAATCATCAAAAAGCAGCCGAAGAAAATTTTGAAACCGTCAACAGATGCATGGGGCAGCAATAATGTGCCGGCGGGCACGCCGATCAATCCGCCGAGAATAAACGGCAAAGTCCTGGGCCATACAATTTCGTTCCAGATCTTCGGCAGGGTCTGGGCTTGGGAAATGACCGAACAAATGACGACCAGGGGGGCGGCGACGATGGGTTCCACGGCGGTCAACCATATGGCCAAAGCCGCCAGCCCTGTGCCAAAACCCAGCAGCCCGGAGATAAATCCGCCCGCCAGCGCGCCGGCCAAGATGGTGATTTCAAGAACGCCCATGATCCCCGCAGTCGATCTTACTCAGGCCATTTGCGCAAGCCGCCGATCATTTCATCGCTGAGCATGAGGGCGCTCCGTCCCAAGGTATTGGTTGGAGATCAAAATTGGCGCCGCGCGACCCGCCGAAAAGAGCCACTATGGGATAACCTGCCGTGCCATTTGACGCCCGCCGACGGGCGACGCAATATCGCCGTCTTTAAAAATACCAAGTCGGAAGTCTTCGCGCATGACAGAACAACCGCCAGATATTGACACGCTCGACGACGACGGCTTGCGTCGTGTCTCCCAATCAACGCTTGGTCACTATAGCGGTCGGGCCGAACGGTTTTGGGAAGGCACGCGGGATCACGATGTCAGCCAAAATTACGCAGCACTGCTGGACGCCATTGAAGGTGAGGCACCCCTGACGATTCTTGATATTGGCTGCGGGCCGGGCCGGGACGTGCAGTATTTCAAATCCCTGGGCCACGACGCCATGGGCCTCGACGGGTCAGAAACTTTCGTTGAGATGGCGCGTGCGCATACGGGGTGTGAGATATTGCATCAGGACTTCCTGGCCCTGGCGCTGCCCGACAGACACTTTGACGGTATTTTTGCCAACGCCACGCTGTTTCACGTCCCCAGCCAGGAATTGCCCCGCGTTCTGAGTGAGCTGTTGGCCGCCCTGAAACCGAGCGGCGTGTTGTTCACATCGAACCCGAGGGGCGAGAACGAGGAGGGATATCGCGAAGACCGCTACTGTGCATTTCATGACCTGGAGGCCTGGCGCGGCTTTGTGAGCGACGCCGGGTTCGCGGAAATTCATCACTATTATCGCCCCGAAGGAAAACCCCGCGCCGAGCAACCCTGGCTGGCGACGGTTTGGCGGAAGCCTTAGGCACCATGACCGCCTTCGCGGAAATTCCTGTCGCTGATGCTGAACCAGATATCTTAGATATTTATCAACGGCTGATGAGTGCCGCAGGGTCGGGCTCGCCGGCATTGATCTTCCGCCATCTTGCCGTAACACCGGGGCTTCTGAACTGGGTATGGCGGGCAATTGGCGCTGATGCGGAAGCAGGCTGGGTACGCGACGCTGTTTGGCGGATCGTTGCTGAAATGGCGCCCGTTGCCATCGATCCCATCACGCCCGCGGTTCTGAGCGACACCGGCATTGACCGCGACGCGCGGCGCCAGACCGGCGATATGCTGACCAGCTACAACCGCATGAATCCGGTGAACTTGATTTTGATGGGCGCGGTCCGGGTTTTGATAAGCGGCGCCGAACCCACGGCGTCGGTCGGCGCGTATGTAATGGAACCGTCATCGCCACCCATCGCACCGCCAGACTTGCCGCCGCCGCCGGCTGTCGCCAGCCTGAACCCGGATTTGCAAGCCGCCATCCGCGCGCTTTGCGTCACCATTCCTGATGTCGGCGCCGAGGTAACACCCACGCTTTATCGGCATTTCGCTATCTGGCCGCGGTTCATGATGACGGTAGCCGAACGGTTGAACCCGTCCCTCGATGCCCTGAACGAGGCGACGCTGAGCCTGAATGACGCCTGCGCACCGTTAATCGAACAAGTGGCCGAACGGGCCCGCGAGAGGGTCAGCGAGCCCCCGCCAATCACCAACCAGGTCATATTATTGCGCGTGCTGGATGGGTTCAGTTACGTCATTCCGCATCTCGTCGTCGTCGGCCAGGCCATCGAAGCGGCCTTGCCCGGCGAAATGCCCGAATAAGGCCCGAACAAGAGTTTTCGGCAAAATGATTGATCGGCGTGAGGCTTGAACAGCCATGCACTGCGACGTCATCGCCCTACACTTGTGAAGCCAAACTTAATGATCACCCAGCGCGCCATGCTTGCAGGCTGGGAACGGGGCGGCTATGAGTTCGCCATCATTTTTGACCGTCCGAGGAGCCCTCCATGTCCGCCATTATTGATATCTTCGCCCGTGAGATTCTCGACAGCCGGGGCAACCCGACGGTTGAAGTCGATGTGACGTTGGAATCCGGCGTACTGGGCCGCGCCGGCGTGCCATCGGGGGCATCGACGGGCGCACACGAAGCGGTTGAGTTGCGCGACGGCGATTCCGGGCGGTACGGCGGCAAGGGCGTATTGAATGCCGTCGAGGCGGTGAACGGTGAAATTTTTGACGCGCTTTCGGGCTTCGATGCCGATGACCAGCTGCACATTGATCAAACCATGGTTGATCTTGACGGCACCGATAACAAAGGTCGCTTGGGCGCCAATGCGATCTTAGGCGTCTCATTGGCGGTGGCGAAGGCGGCTGCGGAGGAGGCAGGGTTGCCGCTTTACCGCTACATCGGCGGCGCCTTCGCGCATACGCTCCCCGTACCGATGATGAACATCATCAACGGCGGCGAGCACGCCGACAATCCCATTGATATTCAAGAATTCATGGTCTTGCCGGTGGGCGGCGCCAGTTGCACGGACGCCATTCGTATGGGTGCCGAGATTTTCCAAACGCTCAAAAATGGTTTGTCAGACGCCGGCCACAACACCAACGTTGGCGACGAAGGCGGCTTCGCGCCTAATATCGGGTCCACCACCGAAGCCCTGGATTTCATCATGAAAGCCGTTGAGACCGCGGGCTACAAACCCGGCGATGACGTCATGCTGGCATTGGACTCTGCATCCACCGAATTCTACAAAGACGGTCAGTACGTGCTCGCTGGCGAGGGCAAAACCTTGGACGCTGCCGGCATGATCAAATACTACGAAGACCTGGTCGCAAAATACCCGATCAGCTCCATTGAGGATGGCTTGGCCGAAGACGACTGGGATGGTTGGAAGGCGCTGACCATTGCTATCGGTGATAAAGTTCAATTGGTCGGCGACGACTTATTCGTCACCAACCCGAAACGCCTGGCAGAAGGTATCGCACAAGGCAGCGCGAATTCCATTCTGGTCAAGGTCAACCAGATCGGCACTTTGTCCGAGACCCTGGAAGCCGTCGAAATGGCCCACAAGGCCAACATGACGGCGGTGATCTCGCACCGCTCGGGCGAGACCGAAGACAACACCATCGCCGACATCGCAGTCGCCACCAACGCCGGCCAAATCAAAACGGGGTCGTTAAGCCGTTCGGATCGCTTGGCCAAATACAACCAGTTGATCCGCATCGAAGAACAACTGGGGCCGGCGGCGAATTACGCTGGACGCTCAATTTTGCACTAGGGGCACGCCTGGATAACATCACCGCGCGGTGTCATTTCAATAGGTGAACTTCCTCGTCCAGCGCTTCATTCATGGCGCTCAGAAGTTCCATTAGATTGATCGGTTTGGTGACGCAGGCGTTCATGCCGGCGGCAAAGTATTCTTCGCGATTTTCAACGACCGCATCGGCCGTCACCGCGATGATGGGAATGGCGGCTTTTTCATTCGGCTCTTGGCGGATGATCCGCGTGGCGTCGGGGCCATCCATTTCCGGCATTCGAATATCCATCAGAACCAGGTCGAAATCATCGCGCCTGACGGCCTCGACGGCGGCTCGGCCGTTGTCGACGACGGTGATCTGGTGGCTAAATTTGGCCAGCACGGCTTTCGCGATCATCTGGTTCATGTCGTTGTCTTCGGCCAGCAAAATTTGCAGGGCCCGGGTCGCCCGGTATTCCTTCTCACTTGAATTTCCTGCCGGCCCGCTGACCGTCGCCTTGGCAATGTGCCCAGGCACGGTAAACCAAAAGGTCGAGCCTTCGCCGTCGACACTGTCGATACCAATCTCGCCGCCCATCAATTCCGTCAGCCGCTTCGAAATGGCTAGCCCTAGTCCGGTTCCTTCGTACTTGCGCGTTGTTGATGCATCGACCTGGGTAAAGTCTTCAAACAACGCCTCTTGATGGTTAGCAGCAATTCCAATCCCCGTATCAACGATCTCAAAACGAAGAAGAACCTGTTCTTCGGTTTGTTCCGCGACACCAGCCCGCAGCGAGACACTGCCCCGTTCGGTGAATTTCACTGCATTACCGATTAGGTTCACCAGAATTTGACGGAGGCGGGTCGGATCACCGTTGATGGCGGCAGGCAAGCCGGGTTCGATCTTCGTGCCCAGCGCAATGCCTTTGCCATGCGCCGTCGGATAGAAGATATCCAGGCTTTCCGTAATCAGTCCGTGCAGATCGAAATCAATATCTTCCAGCTCCAGTTTGCCGGATTGGATTTTCGATAGATCGAGTATACCGTTGAGAATGGTGATCAAGGATTGCCCGGCGCTTTTTATGCTGAAAACCTTTTCGCGCCGCTCCCCCTCATTCAACCCGTCTTCCAAAAGAATGTCAGCCATACCCAGAATGCCGGCGATGGGTGTTCTGATCTCATGGCTCATGGTCGCCAGAAATTCGGATTTCGCCTGATTGCCTTGATCGGCCATTTCCAAGGCGTCGCGCAAAGCCTCTTCAGCGCGTTTCAGTTCCGTGATGTCCGTGTGGACGTTGATCATACCGCCCGACGGTGTCGCCGATTGGTGGCGCTCATAAATACGATCACCATGATATTGGATGACGACGTTGGTGCCGTCACGGCACAGCTGCGCAATGCGCTGTTTGAAGGTGAAAGGTTTATGTTCCACGCTCTCTTGAGATTCATCCAGCTTGCCCAACCCGTCGTAGGTCGCGACACCCGGCTCGGTCTCGGCTTCGGTGTAATTATTGATGCGCCGGAAACTCTCGTTGCAAATCTCCAGTCGGCCTTCGGGGTCATAGACTGCGAACCCATCACTCATATGCGCAATGGCCTCACGGAGGCGTGCTTCGGCGGCGGGGTCGTTGGTGCTTTGGCTCATGAATGTGATGGTGTCGGCAAAACCGGCAAGGGTCAAACGATGCGATGATGCCATGCCCATTCGCGCAGCAAGAAACGGGTGGTTGCACCAAACCTATTCGAATAACGTCAGTGAACGTATGCCCCACAAAGGAATGCCGAATGGAAGCGCCAAAGACAATGGATGGCCAAGACTGGGGCCTGTTGATTTTGCTTTCCGTGGTATGGGGCGGTGCATATTTTTTTGCCGGCGTTGCGGTTAAAGAGCTACCGCCATTGACGGTCGTGCTGGCGCGCGTGCTTATCGCGGTCGCCACCTTGCTGCCGCTGTTTTGGTATCTGGGCCATACTTTGCCGAAATCGGTTTCCGGCTGGTTGCCGTATGTCGGCATGGGTCTTCTCAACAACGTCCTGCCCTTCGGTTTCATCTTCGCCGGCCAGACCGAAATCACCGTCGGTTTGTCGTCGATCATCAACGCCATGACGCCGTTGTTCACCGTCGTTGTCATGGCCACCTTTCGAGAGGAGCGCTTGACCACTTACCGGGTATTTGGGGTGCTTTTGGGCGTCGTCGGCGTTGCCGTATTGCGGGGCTTCGATGGATCCATAAACGCCAGTCAGACACTAGGGATTGGCCTTTGCATGGCAGGTGCGTTGAGTTATGGCTTTGCAGCCCTTTGGGGGCGTCGCTACCTCGCCGGTGTCGCGCCGGTTAAATCCGCGACCTGCCAACTCCTCTGCTCGACATTGATCATGGCCGTCGTGGTTGCCGTCATCGACAAACCATGGACGTTGGCAACGCCCAGCCTAAATACGGTTTTTTCGATAGTGACGCTGGCCGTCTTTGGAACGGCACTGGCCTATATCGTGTTTTTTAAAATCCTGGTCCGCGCCGGCGCCAGCAACGTGATGTTGGTGACGTTGCTGATTCCGTTCACGGCCTTGGCACTGGGCAATGTCTTCCTGGGCGAAGCGATCCATGCCAAAGAAATCATGGGCGCTGTCATTATCGGCGCCGGGCTTTTGTTCATCGACGGTCGTTTGGTTAATCGTGTGAGCATGAAACGTAGCGGCGCGAGTTAAAGCCAGTGCAGATAAACCGTTATTGCGATGGCGGCGGATCGTTAGTTGGCATTTCCACAGATGTTGCCAACGGTTTGCCGGCGTCGCGCTCACAAACAGTGTTGATAACATCGCGGTCGTGAATGCCATGGGGATGGGCCGCATTGGGGTAGGCAACGGCGCCGAAGGCGATTGAGCGCTCTTTTGCGGCATCAGCGAGACGGCGCAACTCGGCCAGCGGGTCTTCGTGATCATCTACGCGTAGGCTGAGCCGCGCGAACGGCTCGGGTCCTTGGATCAGAATGGCGGCAGCCTGCTTGCCGCGCTGATCACCGCCCGCCGCTTCACCCGCTTCCATGGCCAGCAGCAGGCGTTCGACGAAATCCTCAGAGATCGCCTGGCGATAGCTACGGATCGTTTCTTGGATTACCGCCGGCCCTGAGAGCATGTTGCCGGCGACGGAAAAATCACGCACCGCCGTGTGTCCGCACCAATCAATGCAGGCCTTGCCGGTATGTGCCGCCGCGCGTCTTTGCCAATCCATGACATGAAGCTGCCGCTGGTCGCGGCCTTCGTCGGCATTGATCAGTTGGTCGAGCGTGGCATTGGCATCATCGCCACTTTCCAACAACTTCAATCCCTTATAGCCAAGCTCCGGATTGACCAATGCCTGGGTCGAGATAATTCCGGCGCCGCCTAAAGACCACGGACACGGCGCGCCAACGGCGAAGAACTTGGACGCGATGGCAATACCGAAAAAACTGGTTGCCGGATCGCGCGCGAGGATGGACCAAGTCATGGGGGGGGCTCCGGATTTGTTGGGTGTCTAAGATAGGCGGAGGGGGCGGTCTCGCGAAAGGGTTGATGGAGCGGTAGGGCGCCCGTGTGCCAACCGCACCGTCCCACACGGGCTGGAGGTGGCGGCGCGGTTCGACGCCCGTCGGCCGATCGGCCATCCCTAATGAATTAGTTGTGGCGGGCTAGAGTTTGGTAACGCCCCATTAACTTTTGCCCCTTAATGTCGGTGATGGGTTTGGGACTGTGGACTGTAATAATGAGAATAAAAAGGTCCAGGGTCCATCATGGCATTATCGCGAGATTTTCGTCGTAGAATACGGCGGCTATCGGTTTCGTTTCTTGGCGTTTCCGCCGCGTTCTACTTCATTTACCACGTGTTTCAGGGCGACCGGGGACTGATGTCCTGGCTGCAGCTGCAAAAGCAGGTCGTGCTTGCTAAATCAACGGCTGCGACGGTCGAGACGGAACGCCGCTACCTGGAAAACCAGGTCCGGCTTTTGCATCCGGCTTCGCTTGATCCAGACATGCTCGATGAGCGGGCCCGCCTCATGCTGAACTTCGGACATGCCGGCGAACTCGTCATTCTTGATCAGCGTCAGTACAGACGGGAAATTTCCGATCCTGGCACGTCCCGCCACCCCCGCCCAGAACCGGCGGCCTATTTGTCACCAGAAAGGAAGACACAATGAAATTGAAAACCGTTGCAGAAGAGCTCACGCCACCGTTTGTCGCCGCGATCATGCTCGATCTGATCCAGGACAAAAACGGCGCCACCGGGCCGTCGCCCAGCGATGAACTGGTATCCCTGGCACCCAGCCGCGAAGGCTTTTTGGGCCTGGAGACGACGTTGGACAGCGGTAATCGCTGGATTTCAGTTTCCTATTGGCGTTCACGCAAGGACTACAACGCCTGGATCAAGGCGGGACAGGAACGGGTCAGCACGATTTTCGATGACATGGATTTGAGCCAAGCCTGCAAGTTCCGAGTCTCGGAAGTCAATGAGACGCTGTATCCGGAAAAAGCCCTAAAGGCCGGCGACCGGGCGATTCCAAAACAAAGCCAACCGAACCTCGGCCACAAGGTCTTCAACGTTTTTCCTGCCATTGCGGAGTTTTTGGGCTATGAGCACGTACGCTGATCTCGATAAACCACCGTTCTATACGGCGATTTATATGGATGCCGGACCGGATGACGACGCCGGCCTGCATTCCGAAGCCACCGCAACGCTGATCTCGGCGGCGATGATCCTGACCGGTTTCATGGGGTTCCGCGATGACATGGCGGCGGAAAGTCGGGCTGTCAAAATCGTCTTTTGGAAAAACTATGCAACCATGAAAGCCTGGGAGAAAACTGCCGGCGATTTGTTACCCAACAACATCTCTATGGATGAATGCATCGCCAGCTCGGGATGCCTTTGGCGCTGGCTTGATCAAGAACCGACCCTTGAAAAGGAAAGCATAACACGTGTCGCATAATATTAACTTTAAAACAGTTAATATTATAAAATGCATTTAAAAACAGCAATTTAATTACACGCTTTCCTCTTGAACGCGAATTGCCTCTTCGCTAGATTAACGGAAATCCGGTGGTAATGGACGCTGAATAGGGCGCCCCATCGTTTTCCGTCATTCCAGCTGGGGAGTTCCCATGGCACGCAAGCCCGCGACCAAGCCGAAAGCCGCGCCGAAAGCCGCGCGCAAAAAATCCATCGCCAAATCAAAAGCACCAAACGCCACCAACGACGAGCTGCTTGACTACTACAAGGCCATGCTTTTAATCCGCCGATTTGAGGAAAAGGCCGGCCAGTTGTACGGCATGGGCCTGATCGGCGGCTTTTGCCACCTATACATCGGCCAAGAAGCTGTCGTTGTCGGTATGCAGTCCACCGCCGGCCCGAACGATTCGGTCATCACGTCTTACCGCGATCACGGCCACATGTTGGCCTACGGCATGGACCCGAAAGGTGTCATGGCGGAACTGACCGGACGCCGAGGCGGCTATTCGCAAGGCAAGGGCGGCTCCATGCACATGTTCAGCCGCGAAAAGAACTTTTACGGCGGTCACGGCATCGTCGGCGCCCAGATGCCCATCGGCACCGGGCTCGCATTTGCCAATCAATATAAACAAGACGGTGGCGTGGCGCATGCCTATTGCGGAGACGGTGCCATCAACCAAGGCCAAATTTACGAAGCCTTCAATATGGCCAGCCTCTGGAAGCTGCCAGTGATCTACGTTGTTGAGAACAATAAGTACGGCATGGGCACTTCCATCGAGCGCGCGTCTGCCGTCACCGAGCTTTATAAACGCGGCGATTCTTTCGCCATTCCCGGGAAACAAGTCAACGGCATGGATGTCATCGAGGTCCGTGCTGCGGCGGAAGAGGCCGCTGAGTGGTGCCGTGCCGGCAAGGGACCGTTCATTCTGGAAATGAAAACCTACCGCTACCGGGGCCACTCCATGTCGGACCCGGCGAAATACCGCTCAAAAGAGGAAGTCTCCAAGGTCCGTCAGGAAAGCGACCCCATTGATTTGCTGCGTGCCTGCATCGCGGATGCCGAGGCAGCGACCGAGGATCAGCTCAAGGAAATGGACAAGGAAGTGAAGTCCATCGTCACGGCGGCGGCGGAATTCGCACAACAAAGCCCGGAGCCGGACCCGTCCGAGCTCTTTACCGACATCTTGGTCGAAGCTTAGGGCAGGGGAGAGAACACAATGGCTATTCAAGTATTGATGCCGGCCCTGTCGCCGACCATGACCGAAGGCAAAATTGCAGCCTGGATGAAATCCGAAGGCGATGCCATTACGTCGGGCGACGTGCTCTGCGAAATCGAGACCGATAAGGCGACCATGGAAGTGGAAGCCATCGACGAAGGCGTATTGGGCAAGATCCTGGTTGCGGCCGGCACTGAAGGTGTCGCGGTTAATGTGCCTATCGCGGTGATATTGGAGGACGGCGAGGACGCATCGGCTGCTGATGCCCTATCCGCAGCACCGGAATCTGCACCAGCAGCGGCGCCCGTGGCAGCTCCGGCTGCACCTGCCGCTGCAAGCCCGGCGCCGGAGCCCGAATACACCGGCCCGACCAAGGCGATGACGGTCCGCGAAGCGCTTCGCGATGCCATGGCCGAGGAAATGCGCGCCGACGAGAACGTCTTTCTGATGGGTGAGGAAGTCGCGCAATACCAGGGCGCCTACAAGGTCAGCCAGGGATTGCTTGATGAATTCGGCGAGCGCCGGGTCATCGACACACCGATCACCGAGCATGGTTTTGCCGGCCTTGGCGTCGGCGCGGCCTTCGGCGGTTTGAAACCCATCGTCGAGTTTATGACGTTCAATTTCGCCATGCAGGCCTGTGACCAGATCATCAATTCGGCGGCGAAGACCTTATATATGTCCGGCGGCCAGATGGGGGCACCCATGGTGTTCCGGGGGCCGAACGGGGCCGCGGCCCGCGTCGGCGCGCAGCATTCGCAGTGCTACGCGTCGTGGTACGGCCATATTCCGGGCCTCAAGGTCGTGACACCTTGGTCCGGCGAGGACGCCAAGGGCTTGCTGAAAGCGGCCATCCGCGATCCGAACCCGGTTCTGGTCTTGGAGAACGAAATTCTTTACGGCCAAAGTTTTGAAGTCCCCGATGATCCGGACTTTACGGTCCCCATCGGCAAAGCGAAGGTCGAGCGCGCCGGTTCGGATGTCACCATCACGGCGTTCTCCATTACGGTCGGATATGCGCTGGAAGCGGCCGAAACGCTGGCCGCGGAAGGCATCGAGGCAGAGGTCATCAATCTGCGCTCCATCCGGCCCCTCGACATCGACACGATTTCCAATTCGGTTCAAAAGACCAACCGACTGGTCACTGTCGAAGAAGGTTGGGCGCCCTACGGTGTCGGTTGCGAGATCGCCACCCAAGTGATGGAGGTGGCGTTCGATTACCTGGATGCGCCCGTCCACCGGGTCTCCGGCGAAGACGTGCCGATGCCTTATGCGGCAAACCTGGAGGCGCTGGCGCTTCCGAACGCGGATAAGATCGTGGCGGCGGCGAAAGCCGTTTGCTACGCGAACTAGGGCCGGGGAGGGATCACACAATGCCTATTCAAATCCTGATGCCGGCGCTGTCGCCGACAATGACCGAAGGCAAGCTGTCAAAATGGCTAAAGGGCGAAGGTGACACGGTGGAGAGCGGTGACGTGCTCTGCGAGATCGAAACCGACAAGGCGACGATGGAAGTCGAGTCTATCGACGAAGGCACCCTGGGGAAAATCCTGGTCGCTGAAGGCACCGAAGGTGTCGCCGTGAACGCGCCCATCGCAGTGATCTTGGAAGATGGCGAGGACGCGTCGGCCATTGAGGCAACGACTTCCGCTGCCCCGGTACCCGCCGCCGAAGCCACGCCGGCTGCGGCACCCGAAGCAGCAGCGGAAACTGTCGTTGCGGGCGGCGGTGATATCGGCGGCGGCTCGGCGGCGCCAG
>JABJBP010000116.1 GCA_018665815.1 Rhodospirillaceae bacterium | reverse complement strand
TGGTCGATCCTGCTGGCGCTCGGTGTCGCGGTAATCGTGTTGGCGAAATGATCATTTCGATTACTTTTTAACTCGCACCGTCTTGCGCGGTCTCCGCCACCAAGTCCAAGAACGCCTTGATCATCGGCGCATTCCGGCGATCTTCCAGACACGCGACATGTGGATGAAGAATGATGTCGGCGTCGGCAATCCGCAATGTTTTCAGGCGTTCATGACGCAAGGTCTCGTCTTCGAGGGCGATGCCGATACCCAAACCGTTGGCGACAGCTTCACGTACGGCATCGCGACTGCCGATGGCGAGCACGGGCTTGATGGAGACATTGGCTTTGGCGAGGGCATCTTCGAAGGCATGCCGGGTTGCTGATCCGTCCTCGCGCAGCACGAATCGTTCCCCCTCCAGGTTATGAATGCTAATTTCTTTGAGGTCTGCCCAGCGGTGGTCGGTTCGGACCAATAACACGATACGATTCTCACCAAAGGGAACGGTATGCAGACGGCCTTCTTCAGATTCCAGCGGCAGAATGCCTACGTCGTCCTGAAAATTTAGGATGCGACTGAGGACATCTTGCGAGTTGCCCAATGCCACAGACAATTCCACGTCCGGATATTTCCGCCCGAAGGCCAGTATCATGTCGGTGACTTGACTGGGGCCAATGGCGCCGATTTTCAAATGTCCGGTATGTAAGCCACTGGCCTCGGTCAGGGCGCCGACAGCCTCTTCTTCAAGACTAAAGATACGATGCGTGATCGCCAGCAGGGATCGGCCAAGATCCGTCAATTCAATATTGTGGCCGTGGCGGGCAAACAACTCGATGCCGTAGTCGTCTTCAAGCGCTTTAACATGGGTCGTGATACTGGGTTGGCCGACACCCAATGCATGCGCGGCTTGAGTGAAGCTTCCCTCTATTGCCACGGTGTGAAAACATCGTAGGCGTTTGAAATTGAGTGTTTTTTTAAATGTGCTCACGGTAATCCAAACCCAGTTCCGGCAGTATGCGAAAATTCGAATATCCTGTATTCTGACCACTAAGGGAAAGTTTATCCAATCTTTCATGTATTCGCAGGCGCCATCTGCAGTAACTTAATTGCGGTGAGAGGCCAAATCATTCGCGACATCGAAGAACGGCCGGATAAGCCGCGAGCCTTGGCGTTCGGCATGACAGACAATGTGGACTTGCATTTTTACGCCGATGTCGGAAATGCCGAGTGCATGAACGTCACGGTCCGGAATGTGCTCGTCCTCTGATATCACGCCGGTGCCTATACCTCGCGCCACGGCGGCGACGACTCCATCCTTGCTGCCAATTTCCATGCCGTAACGGACCTCAATACCATCGCGGGCCAAAGCAGATTCGAATGTATGGCGGGTCAACGAGCCGGGCTCGCGGCGAATCATCATCTGGGAAGTTAATTCCTTCAAGCGGATGGTTTTGCGTTTGCGCCACGGATGAGAGCGGGGAACGATTACAATAGGCTGCGGGTTGCTGTAGGTCAGTGCATGAAGTGCCGCATGATCGGCGTGATGTCCGACGACCCCGATATCTGCACGGTAATCAATGACATCATCCAAGATCTGTTGTGAATTACCGAAGGTCACGGAGACGTCGATCCCTGGGAATTTCTTGTGAAAGATAGCAAGGATTTCGGCAGCCTGATATGCACCGACCGCGCCAATGTTCAAATGGCCGGCTTCCAGGCCCTGGACAGCTTTCAGAAATTCAACTGCTTCTTCTTGGTTGCTAACTATTCGATGTGCGATACTTAGCAGCGATTTTCCAACTTCGGTCAACGCGACACCGCGCCCGTGTCGATGAAACAACTCAACACCATAGTTTTCTTCAAGATTTTTGATCTGGCTAGTCAAAGTCGGTTGGCTGACACGTAACACCTTGGCGGCAGCTGTAAAGCTGCCTTCGCGGGCGACAGCATAAAAAGTTCGAAGTTGGGTCGGCAGCATTTACAGTTCAATTCTAAGGTATAGATTAATTATATATTTTATATCTTATCTTTAGATTGGATCAACACCTCAGTGTGTGGGATTCTTTGTTGATGTCGCGCGGACGTTGCGCGTAAATGCTGTTTGAAAGGTTGCCCAATGACAATGACGTCGCGCGAACGTGTCCTAAATGCCTTGAACAGTCGCGAGGTCGAATCGCACCGGTTGCCAATCCGAACTCGATCATCACACGGGAAATGCAGGATAAGGTCGGCGCGTACTTCCCCGAAGCCCACCACAATGCCGAAGTCATGACCGAGCTGGCTTTGGCTGGACATACGGTCTGTGGCTATGACGCGGTATTCCCAGTTTATGGGGCAGGGACGCAGGAAGCAGGGGCGCTCGGCATCAATATCGATTGGGGTGATCCGGATAATTTACCCGCTATCCTTGGCCACAAATGGTCGGACCCGGATGAGATCAAGGTTCCAGATGATTTTCTCGACCGATTAGAAATCTCAACAGTTATTGATTCGATTAAAATGCTGCGTCAGGAAGTCGGGGACAAAGTCGCGGTCTTTGGTAAAGCCTACGGCCCTTGGAGTTTGGCGTATCATTTCTTCGGCATCGAACGTTTCATGATGGATACGTTCGCCGACCCTCCAAAGGTCCATGCCATCCTCGACCGCCTCAAGGAGTTTACCATTACATTCGGCAAGGCGCAGATTGAAGCCGGTGCGGATGCACTTAATGTTTGCGAACATATTACCGCGGATTTGATCCGACCCGAAGCGGTCTCGACCTTCCTTCTGCATGTTGATCAGCAAATTAAGGCCGAACTACCGGTGCCGATCATTCTCCATTGCTGTGGCAAGACCATGGATCGCATCGATCTTTTCAATCAGATGGGGTTTGAATGTTTCAATTTCGAGTCCGCCAACGACGCCGTTGAGATGCGCGAGAAAGCGACGGTTTCGCTGTGCGGCAACATCAACAATCCCAACACCATTCTTAGCGGCACGCCGGAAGATGTTGAGCGCGAGGTCTTCTATGCTCTGGATGCGGGGGTCGATTTACTTGCACCGGAATGTGCCGCGCCGGTCAACGGTAAGTTGGCCAATGTGATCGCCGTCCGGGAAGCCCGCGACCGCTATTACGCAGGGGAAAAGATTGGCGAGGCGCCGACTATCAGTTTGCCGAGCATGGGGGGGCAGCCGGTCCCTGTGAAAAGCCGGACAGATGAAAAAGCCGATCCGAAAGAGAGCCTATCGCCGACGCTTCTTGAAATTTATGACTCGGTTATCGAAATGCGAAAGGGTGAAACGGCGCCCTTGGTCGCCGCCGAGGTTGAGCGTGGGACTGATGTTCAAGTTATCCTCGATGACGCGCTCATTGCCGCCATGGAAGAGGTCGGAAACCTATTCGCCGATGGCACCTATTTCGTGCCGGAAATGCTAATGGCGGCGATGGAAATGAAATCCGGATTGGAAATCATTCGCCCTATTCTTACGGCGTCAGGCGTGCCACCGCGCGGTACGGTCGTGATCGGCACGGTTCGCGGCGACGTCCACGACATCGGGAAGAACCTCTTCGGCATGATGATGGAGGGGGCTGGATACAAAATCGTCGATATTGGCGTGCGTCAAACCGCTGAAGAATTCATTGATGCGCTTGAGGAACATGAAGCGGAAATTCTGGGTATGTCAGCAATGCTGACAACGACGATGCCCTATATGAAAATCGTTGTCGATGAAATGACCCGCCGTGGCATTCGTGATGATTACACGATTCTAGTTGGTGGCGCGCCGCTGAACGACACATTCGGGGAATTCGTTGGCGCGAACGCCTTTTGCGTCGACGCCGGTGTTGGGGTTATGGAGGCCAACGCGGCACTCGCTAGGCGCAGTGGCGATCAAAGTGCAGTTGCCGCTCCCGTCAATTGATCTCGCTCAATTCTGAAATCATCGGGATAATCAATCAGTATTCGAAAACACCGTAAATTCATCTAATTTTATTCGAAAAACGAATAGATTGCATCGGATTAATGAATTGGACCGATTCTCATGAGTATGTGAGAGTCGTTCTAATGTTTCCTGTGCGTTGCGCCTCGTTCCCGCCATCTATTTCGGCAGTGAATACGGGTTCGTTCGATGGGACGCACTGTTTCATAGGATAAATTTGGGAGTTAACGATGAACGAGATTAAACCCGACGCCGATATGGCCAAAAAAGTCATGCCCTATAGTGGTTATTACAAAAACCAAATGCCAGGTCACGATCCGTATCTGACCGAGACTGGCCCGGGAACGCCGACCGGCGATTACATGCGCCGCTTCTGGCATCCGGTCTGCATGGCCGAGGAACTCACCGAGGTTCCCCGTTTCTTGATGATCATGAGCGAAGAACTGGTGGCTTTCCGCGACGGCAGCGGCGCTGTTGGCTTGCTGCACGCCCACTGTGCACACCGCGGTGCGTCGCTTGAATATGGCATGATCAAAGAAAAAGGCATCATGTGCTCCTACCACGGGTTCACCTTTGACGTTGACGGGTCCTGCATTGAGGTCCCGATGCCGACGGGCGAAGAAGAAGAAGGCTGCCGGTTGGCGAAAACCATTTGCCAAGGCGCCTACAAGACGGTTGAGCGCCACGGCCTTATTTTTGCCTATATGGGACCGCCGGAAGAAGAGCCGCCGTTCCCGAATTGGGAAGGCAACTTCACTTGCCACGAGGACGACAAATTGGTGCCGTTCTCCAATGTTCAGACGTGCAACTGGCTGCAGGTTCAAGACAACGCCGCCGACCAGTTTCATCACACGCCCTTACACACGACTGCTTTGGTCCCGGGTCACGAGCAGGGAACGACCTTCGGTGAGGCGGGCGCCGCGGCATTCGTGATCCGTCCCGACTTGCAATTCTTTCCGGTTCATGGCGGCCGGTCCATGGCTTGGACTTCTTCGCGCCGCGTCGATGACGACTACATCTTTATTCGCATCAATCATCAAATTTTGCCGAACCTCAGTTTCCACTCGTATCTGTTCGAGGACGGCAAGAAATCCAAACACTTCAGCCGTATCCACATGCATCGCTGGACCGTGCCGATTGATGATACCAACTGCAAGATGATCGGCTGGCGTGCCATCGGGCCGAATATTGATCCTCGGGACGTCGGCAATGAAGACCTTGTCGGATTTGAAAAGATCGATTTCCTGGAAGGCCAATGTGGTATCCGTCGGCCCGAACGCGCCAAATACGAGGACGGTAAACTCCCGCCGATCCCCAAGCATCATCGGGAACGCGATTGCTACAATGATGCCCAGCATGCGCCGGGTGACTACGAAGCTACGGCATCGCAGCGGCCCATCGCTGTTCATGCGCTGGAAAACCCCATGAAGTTCGACGGCGGCGTGTATTTGTCGCGCAAGCAGTTGCGTGATGCGACGACCGGCAGCAATCCGGCCGCGACAGGTGCGGGCTGGAAAGAATGGCTGGAAGGTGTCGACGGGAAGCCCAATACGTATTGCTCGGGCAATGTCTTGAAGGTGCCGATCGGGTCGACGCCCGAAGAGGAAGTGGAACGGCGCCGGGTTGTTGCTCAGCGCTGCATCCAGGCGATCACCGACGCCGATGAGTTGCCGGCAGGTGAGCGCGAAGCCTTCATTCAAGACAAGATGGCCGAGGTTGAGCGCGACTACGCTTGATCTTTGACCTAACTGAAGTCGCTGGAACTGTATTCGGCCCCGCATTGAAAATAATGCGGGGCATGATGGGAGGAGTTTGCCGCCATGGCGCCTGAAGGCAATTATCCGGACGACGCGACGCGGCTGCAAGTCCGCCAGGTCACCCATCAAGCCGAAAACATCAATTCCTATGAGTTGATCGACGCAGATGGCGGTGACCTGCCGTCTTTTGAAGCGGGCGCCCATATCGATTTTTACTTTCGTGACGGCAGCGTGCGCCAATATTCGCTTTGCAATGATCCCGCGGATAAAGATCGCTACCTGATCGGCGTTCTCCGCGATATCAATGGGCGGGGCGGCTCGGAAGCACTTCATGAGCGGGTCCATCCGCAACGCGAAGTCTTTATCGGCACGCCGCGAAACAATTTCCCTTTGCATGAAGAAGCTAAACGGCACATTTTGCTGGCTGGCGGCATTGGCGTGACCCCGATGCTGGCGATGGCTGCGCGCCTGCAATCCATCGGCGCTGATTTTACCTTGCATTATTGTTCGAAATCTCCGCGTCATGCGGCATTTCGGCGGGAATTGGCACCGATGATCGCAGGCGGGCGCGCGCAACTTCATTACGACGGTGGCGATCCCACTCGGGGGCTTGATATCGAGGCATTATTGAAAGACCCGGAGCCGGGTACACATCTATACTATTGTGGGCCACCGGGTTTTATGGGGGCAGTAAGCAAGTTCTCCGACCACTGGCCGGATGGTACTGTGCATTTCGAGTTCTTCAGCGCGGCGGCCTCGCCAAAAGCGAAACTGACAGAACAAGAATTTGATTCTGTTTCGGACGGCACGGTTGGAATTGGATTTCAGGTTCAAATTGCCAGCACCGGCGCGCTATATTCGGTGCCGAATGATAAATCCATCGTCCAAGTCCTGTTGGAAAACGGCATCAACATTGAGGTGTCGTGCGAGTCCGGGCTCTGCGGTACTTGTCTCACCCGCTATACGGACGGAGATGTCGACCATCAGGACTTGATCCTCGACGACGCGAAGCGGAAAGAATTTTTCACGCCCTGCTGTTCGCGGTCAAAGAGCCGGGTTTTGGTCGTAGACCTTTGATCGACTTGGCCGGCCCTGTGCTGTGGCCTTATAATTGAGCTTCAAGATAACTAGGAGTTTTGGTCCGGTGAATATGGCTTTTCCTGGCGTGCAGGCGTCGCCCAATGACATGTTGGATTTTTTGGCAGGCCTTTTTGATCGTGCGGAGAATCTTTCCTACGGTACGGGCACGGTCAGTATGTGCGCGCACATGTTGCAAACAGCCGATTTGGCGGCGGCGGACGACGCGTCACCGAAGCTGGTGGCGGCGGCTTTGCTTCACGATTTGGGGCACTTCGGGACGGATTTCGATTTTGAATTCACCGACGGCAGCCACACGGCCATGCAGGCGGCGACCGATGACAAACGTCACGAGGATGCAGGCGCCAATATGGTGCGTCCGTTTTTCGGCGCCGAGGTCGCGGAGCCGATCCGTCTTCATGTGCCGGCGAAGCGTTATCTCTGTGCCATCGACACCGCGTATTTAGACGGTCTGACTGAAACGACCCGGCACACGCTAGGCCTCCAGGGCGGCCCGATGAGTGCCGACGAGACGAAGTCGTTCGGGGCGCTGCCGTTTGCGGCTGAAGCCGCGCGCTTGCGTCGCTGGGATGATTTGGCCATGGCCGCTGATCACGTGACAACGCCGTTCGAGGATTATCGGGGGTTGTTGGAAGATCTTATGGCCAAGTGTAACGCGTGACAGGTCCCGATGATCCCGCGATAGAGATCATTGAACGCCAAACCGCGTTCCAAGGATATTTCCGTATTGAGCAATTCGCCCTGCGTCACCGAACCTATAGCGGTGGATGGACGCCGGAGGTCAAAGTTGAATTGTTTGAGCGCGGCAATACGGTTGTCGTGCTTCCCTATGACCCGGTTCGCGATACGGTGGTACTTATCGAGCAATTTCGAATTGGCGCCTATGTGGCGGGTGTCGAGCCGTGGCTGGTTGAGACCGTAGCCGGTACACGCGAGCCAGGCGAAGCGCCTGAGGAAACCGGATACCGGGAGGTCCAAGAGGAGGCAGGTTGCATGGTCACCGAATTGGCGCCCATCGGCGAGTTTCTGCTAAGCCCAGGGGCTTGTTCGGAACGTTGCGCGATGTTTGTAGGCCGCGTTGACAGCGAAGGCGTTGGCGGCATCCACGGGCTCGCTGATGATGGCGAAGATATTCAGGTGTCCGTCGTGCAAGCGGATGAGGCGATCAGGCGCGTGATGGCGGGCGATATCCCCAGTACATACGGTGCAATTCCCTTGCTATGGCTGGCTTCAAACCGCGATGATTTACGGAGCCGCTGGCGTTGAACGCCTACGTGCCACGTGAAATCGAATTCAAAAGCGGCGAGTTATCGCTCAAGGGGTATTTATTTGTGCCGTCCGATGACGGGCCGCACCCTTGCGTCATTAACAACCATTCAAGCAGCTTGCGCCCTGGCGGGGCTCAGGTGTCGCGACCCCAATTGGCGGCACTGATGATGGCTTGGGGGTATGCGTTCTTTTTTCCGCATCGGCGCGGATATGGAAACTCCCCGGGTATTCCGGTCGCCGACGCAATTCCGGCATCGCTCGGCAGCAAGGACTATGATACCCAGATCATCCAGAGACTGGATGAAGAATGCGCAGACGTTCTGGCCGCTACGGCGGCGATGCGGGCAACCGACGACATTGACGGCGACCGGTTGGCGCTCAGCGGCAGTTCACGCGGCGGTATTCTGAGTTTGTTGGCAGCGGTCGAGGACGATGATCTGCGATGCACTGCTAATTTCTGCGGCGGCGCGCGTCAATGGGCGGATCATCCGGCACTCCGCCGGAAAATGCTCGATGCGGCGGCAGGCCTCAGTGTGCCGATCTTTCTCGCGCAGGCGGAAAACGACCTCAACCCGGCGGCGACAGCGGAACTGGCAGACGAATTAAAGCGGCACAACAAGACGCATGAATGTCATATCTATCCGCCTTGGGGAGCCAGCGCCGCGGAAGGACATCTCTTTGAAATTAACGGATCGCAGGTCTGGGGGCCAGATGTGCGTCGGTTTTTCGATCAGCACATGGCCTAAGTTCAAGATTGAACAGCGATTGTAATGACCCCCGCAGCGACAATGGCGGCGGCGATGATACGTTGTCGTCCAAACGGCTCGTTGAGTAGTCGGGTGCCAATGATGGCAGCGATGATGACGCTGGTTTCGCGCAACGCCGAGACGTTGGCCATGGCGCTTAAGCTCAACGCCCAAATGGATAATCCATAGGAACCGAGATTAAGGGTGCCGCCGAGTACAGCAGGACGCCAATGTTTCTTCAAATAGACCAATGCTTGGCCGCGTCTTCGGACTATGGCAATGGTGATGAGGGGCAAGGGGCTGAGTATGAACAGCCAGCCGATGTAGGCGGCGGGGTTTCCTGATAGGCGCACACCCAAGCCATCGACCACGGTGTAAGCGGCGATCATCAGTCCGGTCAGCAAAGCGAATATGACGGAGCGGTTTTCCGTACTGATACGAAACCCACCACCCCAAACCAAACTGATGATGCCGACAGAAACAATAATGACGCCTAACAGTTCGCCGCCGCTCAAATTCTCGCCCGCGAACCATGCGGCACCGGCGGCGACGAGCAAGGGCGCCGAGCCCCGGGCAATGGGATAAACGCGGGAAAAATTACCAAACCGATAGGCTTCGATGAGGAAAAGAAAATAGGCGTTATTGAGTAAGGCCGACAGGACAATGTACGGCCAGCTTTCGGGTGTTGGCGGCGGCCCGATCAGTAATAAAAAAGGTGCAAATAATCCGGTTGTTGAGATGACCACAGCCATGGTCATCAGTCGATCATCATCGACCTTCACCATTGCGTTCCAGGTCGCGTGCATAACCGCCGCCGCCAGCACAAGCATGACAGCGAGCGGTTCCATTAATTGTTATTCGTCATGGGGAATTTGATCGTCGCTGCCACAGGCAGTTAGCCAATCCCCGCAGAGGCGAGGCGGACGCTGGCGGTCTTGTCGTATTCGTCTTGTGCAATTTTAGCTTCGGCAAGAAGCCAGTCGCGGAACGCGACGATCCGGGGTTTCTCAGACATGGCTTCGGGGCAGACCAGATAATAGGAGACGCTGGAACGGTGATCGACATCAAACAACCTGACCAAATTTCCAGCGGTCAGATCGTCACTGACGTGGGCGGTGCGTGCCAATGCCACACCTAGTCCTTCCTTCGCAGCCTGCAGGGCCATGTTGGAATCGGGGAAGCGTGTGCCTTCACTCGGAGAAACGTCACCGACACCGGCTTTCTTGAACCAGTCTTCCCAATTCGGATGCGCCGGATCACCAAGGCGCAGCAATAGCGGAACATCGACAAGATCAGCAGGTGTTTTCAAATTTTCATGGCGCGCCAGGAAAACCGGTGAACACACGGGGAATACATGCTCTTTCAGCAGGAGTGTCGATGTTAATCCCGGGTAGTCGCCGTTGCCCAATCGAATTGCAATGTCGACCCCGTGTCCAGAGAGATCCACCAGTTCGTCGTGGGTGGAAATCCAAACATCGATTTCTGGATATTCTTCATGGAATCTTCCCAGCCGGGGGACGAGCCATTTGACGGAAAACGACTGCAGCATATCAACCCGCAACGGTACGCGCTCGACCTCGGACTGCAAGGTCTCCAGAGCAATTCCCAGGTCGTCGACGAATTTGCGGATCAATGGGGCTAGCACTTGGCCATTGTACGTTAAGGCTAGGCCGCGCGGCGGGCGGTCGAATAACTTCAAGCCCCAAAGTTCTTCAAGATGGCGAATTTGATGACTAACGGCACTCTGGGTGACGTTGATTTCCTCCGCGACCCGCGTGAAGTTGAGGTGTCTGGCCGCAGATTCAAGTGCGCGTAGCGCAGCAAATGGCGGATTTCGAAATGTCATTAGTGCCAGCTAACTTGTTGTAGAATTCCCGCATAGTATAGATAGGCATGATGTTGAAACAATCCTAATCCGCCTTCGTGATCAGGCATGCTAAATGGAAATTCCTTCCACCGGCGCGCCCAGGAGCGGGCCCAAAACTTCGGCATCCTGATCCGCAAAAAGATGGCTAGCCAAGCTTGGCCTTAATCGCTCTAGATTGGCATTCTCAATGCTCGCCGCCTGGGTGACTTCAGCCCAGAGCGTCTCGATGTCGTTGGCCGGCGCATCATTGGTGTCGCCAGGAAACAGCCACTCACTTTTCTTTTCCGCTTCGAGCCTGGACAGCAGAACCAAAGCGGGTGCCGAAAGGCGAATGCGCCGCGGTTGCTTGTGCCGGGTTTCAGGCGTTGGCTTTAGCCAAACTTTACGGCTCAAATTCATGTGCTCCCACCGTGCGTCACGCGCATCGAACCAGCGAGTTCCGGTGAGAAGCATCAAACGCAAGGCATCGGCGGCCGGTTGATTGCCGTGGCCGACCAAGACACCGAACAGCCGCGTAATCTCGCCTTCGTTGAGCCATCGCTCAGCGGCCTCTGATGCTCCGGCACTTGTCGGTGCTGTGCCTGTTTCCGCGGGCAGGCTATCCAACCAGGCATCGAGATTTGCCTGAACAGTAGCCTCGTCTAAATCGTGGGTGATGAACACTATTCGCGAACGCCGGTCATCATCGGGCCATGCCGACAGTTTTTCCGGCGTATAGCGCGTCGCCTGGACGCAGTGCAGGGTGTAGGGCACGTCTTCGCCGGCGATATTCACCAGACCTTTGACCCGGAGCAAATGGTCGCCCAGCTCATTGGCCAAATCTTCAAACCAATTCAAAAACGGGTGCCAGGGCAGGGGGCGATCAATATAGAGGCAATATGAGGTGATGTGGTCATCGTGGCGATTAACATTCACGGGCTGGCTGTGATCATGCCCGTGCCCGTGTCCATCATCATGCCCATGCCCGTGATCGTGGCCATGGTGATGATCATGATCACCGTCTTCATGATGATCATCGCCGCCAGGTGAGACGTAGGCCTCTTCATTCAACCACCGCTGGACGTCGATGGTTTTGGTCTTCGGATCATACAGCGTGACGTCGAACAATTCGTTCGGTGAGACCTGGCCTTTTTCGGCGGGGATGACGCGGGCACCGGGATTGAGATCGGCCAGGCGGGATTTCAAGCTATCAAGGATCGGCGCCTCGGCAAGGTCAGTTTTCGTGATAATGATCCGGTCGGCAACGGCGGCCTGCCTGACGGCCTCGGGGTGGGTATCTAATTGGCCTTCGCCGTAAACACCATCAACCGTGGTTACCAAGCTTTCCAGCCGGTAGGCGTGCTTGAACAGCGGATCTTTCATCAGACACGTGATAATGGGCACTGGGTCGGCCAGGCCGGTGGTCTCGATAATGACGCGCTTGAACGGTGGCAGGGTGCCCGCCAGGCGTTTCATATAGAGGCCCTTCAGGCTGTCGACCAATTCACCTTGTACGGTGCAACAGATACACCCGGACGATAAAAGCAGAACCTCGTCTTCAAGTTCCGCGACCAAAAGATGGTCGAGCCCAACCTCGCCAAACTCATTGACTAAAACGGCCGTCTCATCGATTTCCGGATGTTGAAGCAGGTAATTGAGTAGCGTTGTTTTGCCGCTACCGAGAAACCCGGTAATGACGGAAATGGCTATGGCTTCGGTGGGGATTTCTTCATCGTTCACCATGGTGGCCCGGCCTCATCTACCTGTTGGCGTTGATGAACTTATAACGTTGGGAGTGGAAATGCGCCAGCCACCGGGGCCGGCTGGCCCCGGTAACATGGCGAATTAGATGATCAGAACCCGATTTCGCGGGTCAGGTCGAAGTTGTACTGGTAGTCGTGCCACTGGTCGAAACTGACGTCGTGGTTATAGATAATCAACGGCACGTTGCCTTCATCGGAGCCGCCGTGAGTACGGAAGCCTTCCGGCATTTCTTCGATGCCGATGTCCGAATCGTTAGGGCCGAACACGGTGTCAATGTCGCCGGTCACCAGCATGTCGCCGATGCGGTCCGGGTGCAGCAGGAACTTCGATGCCGCCGTGTAGCGGTCGTAAACGGCCTCGACACCATCCAAGCGCCGACACACATCCGCCACGCGGTCGAAATCACCAGGCTCGTTGAGGAAGATAAATGCCGTGCCGCCAAAGGTGCGATGGTGCTTCACGTACGGGTCACGCTCCGCCGACATGGCGAAGAAGATGTCGGCGCCCTTTTGTGGCAATAGTGTATTGAGGTCGTAGCACCGGCTTTTGAAATTCATGCCGTGGTCAGCGGACATGAATACTTCCATATCCGGGTGTTGATCCAAGGTTTCACCCAACAGATTATCCCATTCATGCAGGTGGAACTGCGACATGTCGCCCGATGGGGGTTCCATGTGCATGGGGAAATCAGTTGTGTGGAAATAAGTGATATCGCAATCGGTCTCATTGAGAACGATTTGGGCCGCCTTGAAGAGCCAGTGGTTGATTTCCGGCGAATAAATATCCGGAGCTGGCCCCAAGCGTGATACCCAATCAATATCGCCACCCTCGGCTTCGTCAGGACGCTCGGCGGCCAGACGGATAGTTGAGCCGGTTTTCAGCAGGGATTGGGTCTTGCGCTTCGCCGTCAGCAGGGCGGATTTCTGGATGCCCGCCGTGGCGGCCCGCTCGAAGATCGTCGGAGCCAAAACCATGTCGGCCTGATCCATGTATTCTTCTTTTTTCGTCGCCAAATCAAAATAGGAATTGGCGGTAATGCCATGATCCTTGGGCGCGCAACCGCAGCAGATGCCGGTGTTATTGACGTTGGTCACCGTCGGCATGATGCCTTTAACGGTTTTGTAAAAGCCGTTTGCCACCATCTGTTTGGTGTTCGGCATGTCGCTCGCTTGCAGATAGGCCGGATCGAAGCCGTCCATCATCACGATCAAAATTTTGCGTTTGTCCGCCATTTTGTCTTCCTTTATCGCTAATCGAATTTTGCCGGACACCAAGTGAACTGCTGCTGTCGGCCTTTGAGCCTTCTAAATTCGGAAGGTTCCGGAAAGATCAACTAATCTTCTTTCCGGAACCATACCAAATTTTTCAAGTCCGCTATCGGCGCGGTCTTACATAACCACGCATTTGATGTACGTCATCTCTTGCATAGCATACCGAATGCCTTCACGGCCGATGCCACTTTGCTTGACGCCGCCAAACGGGATGTTCGGCATATCGTGCTGCGGGCCCTCGTTGATATTCACCGCACCGACTTTAAGGTGTTTGATGCAGTAGCGAATGTTGGCGAGGTTGTTGGTGACAACACCTGATTGAAGGCCGAACTCGGTTGAGTTGGCGACCTTGCAGGCTTCTTCGACGTCCTTCACGCGGATGATCGGTGCGACGGGACCAAAGGTCTCGTCCATGACCATATCCGAATCAGGCTTGCAGTGATCGATGACCGTCGGTGCGATCAACGCACCTTCGCGTTTGTTACCGCAGAGCACCTTGGCACCGTCGCTGATGGCACCCTTGATGGCATCCTCAATTTCGATGGCTGCCTTTTCGTCAATCACCGTACCGACGGCGATACCCGGCGCGAAGGGATCACCGTATTTGATCGCTTCGGTCAGTGCCGTCACTTCCTTCGCGTATTCATCGGCGACACTGTCGACGACGAGGACGCGTTTGACGCCACGGCAAGCCTGGCCGGCATTGCCATATGCGCCGGCAACGGTCAGCTTGGCCGCTAATTTCACATCGGCGTCGTCGAGCACGATCAACGGATCGTTGCCTCCCAATTCCATGGTCAGCTTTTTAATGCCGGCCATATTGGTCAGCTTGCGGCCAACCTCGGTGGAACCCGTAAAGGTCACCATGTCAATTTTCTGACTGGAGACCAACTCGTTACCGATTTCACTGGATTTACCCGTAACCACACCGATCATGCCTGGCGGCATGCCGTTGTTGAGCAGGATTTCAACGAACCGGATCGCCGACATGGGCGTGCGTTCCGTCGGCTTGACGATGGTCTTGTTGCCGGCTGCGAATGAAGGCGCAACCTTGACGACAACCTGGTTCATCGGCCGGTTGAAGGGCACGATGGCACTGACCAGACCCACTGGGTGGCGCAGCGCCAAAATCAACTTATCGGCGCCCGACGCATCAACATCACTGGGCAGTTGCTCGCCCATGATGCGTTTGGCTTCTTCCGCCGCAGTCAAGATCAAGCCGACGCCACGGCCGACTTCCTTGGTGCTGTCCTGGATCGACATCCCTGATTCCAGGGAAATGCCATAGGCCAGTTCATCCGTGCGGGATTTAATTTCCGCAGCCGAGGCACGCAGGATTTCCGAACGCTCATAGGCGGTCAGTTCCGGCTCATAGTCATACATGAAGTCGATGGCTTTCTTCACCTGATCGAGCCCCATTTTCGGCACCGTGCCGACAACTTCGTTGGTATAGGGGTTGGTAACTTCGATCCGATCATCGGAATCGACCCATTCACCTGCAACGAAGTTCTTGAGATCGCGTACTAGCTTGTCACTTGCATCTGGCATTGTTTTTTCCTTCAAATCCTACGTGGGCTGATTAGCCGTTATTTACCGAGATCGCCATTAACCGCCATATTGGGGACGGCACCGTCCAGAATTTTTTGGACGTTATCGGCGAAGAACTGGAACCGTCCGGCTAACGCCTCGGTCGCGCAGTAGGCGATGTGCGGGGTCAGGATGACATTATCCAATTCACGCAGTTCGCTATTTGCGGCCAGCGGTTCCACCTCGAACACATCAAGGCAGGCTCCGCCGATCTTGCGCGCTTTCAGCGCTTCGGTGATCGCTGCTTCATCAACAACCGGGCCACGGCAAGCGTTGGCGATGATGGCTGTGTCTTTCATCATCTCGAACTGCGCCGTGCTCATCATGCCTTTGGTTTCTGGCGTCAGCAGAACGTGGAGCGTGATGAAGTCGGATTCTTTCAACAACTCGTCCAAGGAAACCGAACGGACATCATCATCAGTGATGTCTGTATGCGGGTCATGGGCGATCAGCTTCATGCCGAAGCCTCGGGCAATCCGCGCTGCTGCCTTGCCGATGTTGCCGTAGCCGACAATACCCAACGTTTTGCCCAGCAGTTCAGGCGTGTCGATGAAATCAGTCGTCTTCCATCCGCCACCCTTCATCATGGCATCGAACGTCGTAATCTTTTTGCCCAATGAGAGGAAGCTGGCGAAAACCAGCTCGGCCACTGATTGCGCTGCGACATTCGGGGTCACGGCGACGTAGGTGCCGTTGGCGTTGCAGGCATCCAAATCGACGTTGTTATAGCCGGTGCCGCAGTGAATCATTTTCAGATTGGTGCCGGCCTTGATCAGATCGGCATCGACGTTGATGTGTCCGGGGACCATCACGTTGATGTCGGCAATGCCGTCGCGGAGCTCGCTTTCGGTCTGTAGCAAGACTTCCATTTCATCGGTGAAGATACCGTCAATAAACGCCGCTGTTTCTTCCTTGGCGTTTGTCACAATAGAAACTTTTATGGCCGACATATGATTGTCCTCATGTTTGACGCTTAAAATACAAAACCAATTGATGCGAGGACAATAAGCTACTGATAACAGTAGCATAATCCTCCCGACATTCTTTTTTTTGGAGCGCGCGTGGGCGCGCCCGGAATGGCTTGTTTCCTGGGATTATAGAGGGTGAAAAGACGGAAACGATCAAACGAAAGGTTTTCATGGCCTGCATGAGGTGAATTCATATTTTTTATTCGCTGCATCCATTTCAATAGTGTGGTCAAGAGTGTGGCGCATTACCGAGCGCGGCAATTATTGCCAAGACTGTGCTAGGCGGGCGTTGCACGATACAATGTGTTTTATGATCTTTCGGCGGGACATTCAGTTTCGTAAAATTGGAGCGGAGATTTCATGAGCCAACCAAGTGTTGTCATCACCAACAAACCCTACCACGAGACCATTGATTTCCTGTCTCCCCACTGCAGCGTCCGATCAAACACGGGAATCGAAATTTGGAGTGACGATGAAATGACCGCGCAGCTCAACGGCGCGGTCGCAATGATGGCATTCATGCCCGACAGCGTTGACGATGGGTTTCTCGTTAGGTGTCCTGATCTAAAGCTGATTTCATGTGCCCTGAAGGGGTATGATAATTTTGATCTTGAGGCCTGCTCGCGTCGTGGCGTTATGGTCGCGTTCGTTCCTGATTTGCTGACTATTCCCACCGCCGAACTGGCGGTCGGGCTGACCATCGGGCTGGCGCGCAATGTCCGGGCCGGTGACGCTCATGTCAGGAGCGGCGCGTTCGATGGCTGGCGGGCGCACCTTTACGGCAAGGGATTGGATGGCAGCTTGGTCGGCTTGTTGGGCGCTGGCGCGGTCGGCAAGGCAACGGCGGCGCGTCTTGCTGGCTTCGGTTGCCGTATTCAGTATTTCGATTCAGTCCCGTTATCGCCCGGCGAGGCGCAGCAATATAATATGACCGCCGTTTCGGTTGACGATTTGCTGGCGACCAGCGACTACGTCATTGTCTGCCTCCCGCTAAACCCAGCGACCCTGCATCTCGTCAATGCCGAAGCCATCGCACACATGAAACCCGGTGCCCATTTGATCAATATTTCTAGGGGATCCGTGGTGGAAGAAACGGCCGTAGCCGATGCCTTGGAAAGTGAGCATTTGGCGGGCTATGCGGCGGATGTGTTTGAATTGGAGGATTGGGCGCTGCCCGAACGGCCGAGGAATGTTGAGCCGAGATTGTTAGCCCCTGATGCACCCACCGTGTTCACCCCGCATATCGGATCCGGTGTGGTCCAGGTGCGGATGGAAATTGAGCGCCAGGCGGCCCATCATATCGTGCAGTTTCTTTCGGGCGAGACACCGGACGGCGCGATCAATGCCAAGGAAATCAGCGCCTGAAATTCCAGATAGGCGAGATTAAAAATCCCCCTCGAGCGTTTGTGACGCGCCGTTGGCCAGTCGAAACGCGGCGGTTTGGGGCTCAGGTAATACTAGGGCGTCTTCCGGCGAAATTTCCAAATACCTCCGGCGCAAGGCCCGCCCGGCCTGCCCATGTGTCACAAGAACTATGCGCGTGTTAAGCGATTGATCATCCAGCCAGTCGCCCATGCGGGCTTCTAATGCTGGATAGTTTTCCCCGCCTCCGGCAATGACATAGTTCCATTTATCGCTTTCGCGCGCCGCCCAGTCGGCCGGAAACCGTGCGGCAATTTCCTCATCCGTCATGCCTTCCCAAGACCCGAAACTGCGTTCCTTCAATCTGTCGTCGTAGGTGATGGTTTCGGTGTCGACGGCGATCTCATCGCAAATCACGGCGGCCGTTTGACGGCAACGGTACATGGGGCTGCAGAATATTTTAACGCTCCCCCAATCGTCGATCTCCCGTGCCAAGCGTCGCCCGACGCCCTGTGCTTGGTGCATGCCGTTTAGCGTTAGAACGGATTCGGTCTGGCCTTGATGGCGACCGATGCGGTTCCATGTTGTCTCACCATGGCGGACGAGAAAGATTTCGGGACGCTCCATGGATAACTCTCGGTTCATGATTAATTCCAGATTGCCGAACAACATATCGGAATCTGTCCAGGCGTTTCAATCGATACCGCCGATGTATTGGTGGGGATTTCCTATTTTGCGATGACACGTTCCACTGGTACCGTTGTTGCCGATCAACATGGGACAAGGGATGTGTCGATGATTGCTAGTGAGACGGTTGCCGCGAACGGCTTTGACCATCATCTTCGCCGCGCCGGCGATGATGGCCCGACGATGGTGCTGCTGCACGGTTGGCCGGAAACCTCATATTGCTGGCGCCATGTCATGACGGCATTTGGCGACGAATATCAAATGATTGCGCCCGATCTTCGAGGCTTTGGCGACACCGGCAAGCCCGATGGCCCTCATGACAAGGCAACTGTCGCCGGCGATATCTGGACGATCATGGATGCAAAAGGCATAGAGAACGCAATTCTGGTCGGGCACGATATTGGCGCGCGGGTGGCCATGCGGATGACCTTGGATCAGCCGGACCGGGTTTCATCGTTGATCGTCATGAACGGCCGCTATCCACCGCTTGGCAGCTTGAAGACATCAGACTCGGGCCAGGCGAGGGAGCGCTGGTATTTCTTTTTTCAACAGCATCCCGATTTGGTCGAGGCCCTGGTGTCGAAAGATGTGCAGGCCTATTACCAGCATTTCCTCGAGCATTGGTCATATCCGGATTTTCATTTCGATGCAGAGGAGATCGCCGAATATGTTCGCGCCTTTTCTCAACCGGGCGCCATTCGGGGCGGCTGTGCCCACTATCAGGCGGCGCTAAACGAAGACGAGGCACAATGGGCGGCAGATGTCGGCAAGATAGTCGCGACGCCGACGCAGATACTTTGGGGTCAGAACGACGTTGTGTCGCCACCGCTCTACACAGAAGGGTACGATACGGTGTTCACGAATATGGAATTGCACTTCATCGACAAATGCGGCCACTTTCCGCACGAAGAACAACCAACGGAAACCATTGCCTTGATGCGGGCGTTTCTCGATCGGATAGGTTAGCGGTCGAGCCAGCCCTTTAGCGCTGGGCCAAGTTCCTCCCATGGGCTGAAACCCATGGTCACCGCTTGTGCTTCGCCACGGTCAAAAGCGATCAAGGTCGGAAATCCATCGACGCCGGTCTTCTTGGCGAGCCAGAAATCGTTGCGGGTTTCATCCATGGTGTCGATGTCGTCAAACTCGGCGCGGAATGCATCGACATCGATGCCGATGTCGCTGGCTACCGTGGCCAGCTCATCTGTTTGAGTTGTATCGCGACCGTCCTCATAGAAAGCACGTTGCAGGGCTTTCAGCATGGGGATCGCGTCGGTTTTGTTGAGGCGTCTGGCCGCCACCACGGCACGGCACGCGGGCTCGGTGTTATAGACATATCCATCGCGCGCGAAGAAATCGAAATTGAAGGCTTGGCCGGAAGTCTGTTGAACTTGCTCCCAGTGACTGCGCATTTCGCGCTTTGCGTCGTCGTCCATGGGTGTCATGTGGCCGGGCCGCAATCCCCCCAATATCAGACGCACCTCCATGGTGTCGCCGTAGTTTTCCTGAAGGTGCGCAATGGCCGGCGCGAATCCCCAACACCACGAACACATGGGGTCGGCAAAATACATCAGGTAGCGGGCTTTCTGGGGT
The DNA here is from genome assembly GCA_018665815.1 of Rhodospirillaceae bacterium. GTDB lineage: Bacteria > Pseudomonadota > Alphaproteobacteria > Rhodospirillales > Casp-alpha2 > UBA3470. The sequence continues at coordinate 4,073 of JABJBP010000116.1, read as the reverse complement.
GTGGGAATGGGATTTTCTGTCATCGCAAGGCAGGGAAATGTGTTCAATTATCCAAGGCGTGATCCGTCACCTCGACGGTGCCATCAGCGGAAAAATCGTAGATACGAAACGCATGCGGCGCTTCACAAAAAGCCGGCGGCAGGGAATGGATGACACCGCCCGCGCCAATGACCAAGCTGCCCGGATGGTAGTGACCTGATAGCACCGCCTTGACGCGACCCGATCTTTCAACGCTGCGCTTCATGTCAGCTGCGCCCTTGTATTCGTAATGCCAGCCCCGCGCCATGGTCGGTGGGTCGATCATGTAGTGCTGGATATGGATTTGCGGACAGTCGTGTTCGTCGTCGGCGAGGGCCGCGTCGAACAAGTCGCGCCGTGCGTCTGTTCGCTCAGGCTGGCGATCGGAACTCAATTGATCCCAGAAGCAGAAAAATCGGAAGCCGGCGACGTCCTTGGTCCTGCAGGTATCGCCGAACACTTGGGTAAAAGCGCCTTCGTGGTCGTGATTACCGGGAACAACGACGTAATCGACGCCTGTGGCTTCAAACCAATCTTTAACGAGCGCGAAATCGGCGACGGCTTCGTCGACCCATGTTTCCACGGGGCGATCATCTGGGCTGCCGCCTGCGATGACCTCGTCAGGCACGTCGAGCAAATCGCCGGTCATGACGACGGCGTCAGGCGCCAATTCGTTGATCTGGTCCGCCAGTCGGTCAAGAGCGGCGGGCATGTCCCGTGATAGCCGCGCTACGTTTCCGGCGGTTCCCGGCTGATGGCTTCGCAGGTGCATGTCGGTGAAGTGCAAGAGACGGGTCATTATATCGGGAATTACCCCCTAGGCGGCGGGTCCCGGCGTCGGTGTCGGCGTGTCGGCGGGAACGGGCCGCGGGTAGAGTCCGGCACCTCTGACAATCGGTTCAACTGCAGCTTCCCATAAGATCGCCATGATATGGATGCCGGCGACACCTTCGATCTCTTGAATTTCTTGGATTTGCTCGATGCAAAGCTTGATGCCCTCGGCGCGGTAGGCCGCCGTGCGGGCCTCTTTGTCGTCGGCATCGATCCCTTTGCCAGCGTCATCGATGCGCTGGATACATTCCTCCGGCACGATGATTCCCGGCACGTCGCTATTCAGGAAACGCGCCATGGGTGGGCTTTTCAGCGGCCCAACACCGGCGAGGATTTTGATCTTCTCATGCAAGCCCATGTCGACGACGCGTTTCATGTATTCCTTGAACAGCTTCATGTCGAAGATCATTTGGGTTTGCACGAAATCCGCGCCGGCGGCGACTTTTTTGGCAAGCCGGAATGGTCGCATCTCAACGGGGGATGAAAACGGGCTGGCGGCCGTGCCGATCAACATTCTAGGCCCGCCGCCTTTAATTTCCTCGCCGCCCTGGAATTTGTTCAGGTCGCGCATTTCTTGAACCATGCGGATGAGCTGCATGGAATCGACATCGTGAACGTTCTTGGCGCCGGGATGATTGCCGAATGATTGATGGTCGCCCGACAGGCACAGCACGTTTTTGATGTCGTGAATATTGGCGCCCATGAGATCGCTCTGCATGGCCAGACGATTGCGGTCGCGACACGTCATCTGGATGATCGCTTCCAGACCTTCCTGCTCTAGGATTATGCCGGTACCGATGGAACTGAGGCGTACGATGCCGGTCTGATTGTCGGTGATGTTGGCTCCGTCGACGAAGCCCTTCAATTGGCCGATCTTCTTTCTGACGATGTCGGTGTTCATACTTTTCGGCGGGCCGAGTTCACCGGTTACGGCGAAGTGACCGTCTGCCAGGACGCGTTCAAGGTTTGATCCGGACTTCCACTGGGATTCCGATGCCGCGTCGTCTTTCCGTTCTGGCTGGGCGCTCATGACAGTCCCAGTTCTTTCAAGAAAGCATCTTCGCGCGCGCCGGCGTTCGGATCAGCAGGCGGCGCCTCCACTTCGGCTTCAGGGCCGTCGGCGGCATCTGCTTTCGCAGCTGCGACTTCCGTCGTCGTCGTTCGGCCATCGGCATTCGGTTGATGCAGGTCATCGCGGACGACAGTGCGTCGCATGGCGCCGCCACGGCTGGTTGACCAGTCCTTCGGCGGCTGTACTTCCATCAGCATGTCCATGAGGTTGAGATTCTCAGAATTGCCCCAGATCTTTGACCAGATGCAGGGGATGGAGGTGTCGACCTCGCACATGCCGCCTTCGGACCCCCCGCACGGTCCATTCATTAATTGTTTCGGGCACCGTGTAATCGGGCAGAGGCCACCGGTGTACTCAAGCACGCAGTTGCCGCAACCGACGCACCGTTCCTCCCAGACACCGGGTTCGGTGGGCTGGCCCATGAAATTGGTATCCAGGCCGGGCAGGGTGCGGGTTTTCGGGAATCTCTCGGCCATGGTTTGCACGCCGACGCCGCAACCGAGTGAAAGGACGGCGTCATATTCCTCAAGATCATCTTCAAGGGGGGCGATGAATTCCTGTACGCACTGGCGCTGGACGGTGCGCTCGTGGACTTCAAGCTCTTCGCCGTCAACCGCCGCTGCCGTTTGCAACGCCGCGGCCAAACCCCTGGTTTCTTTCTGACCGCCGGCGAAACAGACGGAAACACAAGTGCCGCAACCAACGGCTAGAACTTTTTTCTTTCCCTTCAGCATCCGCTGAAGGTCCTCCAACGGTTTTTGTTCCGCGACGATCATCGCTCAAATCCCCAAATGCGTTGATTAGAATGACTAAAAATTAAGTGTATCACACCCGATGGCGGTGGGGCGAATTGGATGATGTCATTGTAGCAATAAAATTTCATCATCGTGTCCTAAATCAAGCCCAACTCAGCAAGCAATGCGTCTTCTGGTGCCGGTTTGTTGGCCAAATCTTCTTCCGGATCAGGCTCAGACGGAACCCGCAGCGGGTTAGGCCCAAGATTGCCAACGGTTTCGATCATGTTGCGGGCGGCTTCGGCGAAAGGCTGATCCCCGTCCCGAGCCGGCAGGTGCACCATTTGCAGGCGGTCGGCGCCAAGCCCGACACTGGTCAGCCACGTGCGGACACGTTCGGTCCGTTTGGCGGCGTTGAGATTGCCGGTCGAGTGATAGCAACGCCCCGGCTCACACCCGGTGACGATCACGCCGTCGGCGCCGTCTTCGAAGGTCCGCATGAGATGCAAATTATCAATCCGCCCGGTGCAGGGCATTTGGGTCACTTCAAGTTCTGCTGATTGGCCCGTCGTCGCGTTGCGGTCAAATGCATCGACTGACGAGGCGCAATGTGGGCAAGTGAAGGCGACGATCAACGGTTCCGTTGCGGGCCTAGCGGCGAATGCCTTGGCTTGTGCGAAGACATCAGTGTCGCTGAATTTTGTCATCGTGATTGCACCGGTCGGGCACGCAGCGGCGCAAAGCCCACAACCACTGCATTCATCGGCATCAACAATAGCCGCGCCGACGATGCCGCCGACACCGATTAGTTCGCTGTTGATTGCCGCGGCGCCGTAGGTGCAGGCACGAACGCAGGTCAAACAAGCGACACAGACATCCTGGTTGACCACGGCCAACGGTTTTTCTGCGGCAATGATCGGGCCCTCGCTACCGGGTGGCGGTAGATCAAGGACAATTTCGCCGGTCCGGCAACGCGATATGCAGGTGGTCAGGTATTCCGATTGTTCATCGGGCGATAGGATCATGTCTCGATGATCGGGCTCACCCTCCAGGTATCGAACCTTGCACGTACCGCAGAGGCCACTGGTGCAGGAATGATCCACCGCATAGCCATTTTCATGCAGGACACTAAGCATTGATTTATCTGCGGGCACGTCGAGCGTGTCACCGGTGCTAGCGATCTTGATTGTGAACTCTGGCGTTGCGTCGGCGTTCATGGGACCAATCCAGCTGAAGGCAAATTCGTTCGTAGCGCGTTCGAGAGGTCAGCGCGAGTTTATCAATTTACCTATATTCGACCATTACTATCAAATTCCATGATCCGAATAAATGCAAGGTCAGGCGTGATTAATGACGCATTGTGAGGGCATGCGGGATACGAATGGCTCGAGGCTCTTCTTGCGATACCTATGTATAGC
>JABJBP010000115.1 GCA_018665815.1 Rhodospirillaceae bacterium | reverse complement strand
GCGATTATTCCCGAGGTAATTCTCAATTGTCTGGCCGGCAACCCCATCAAATCGACCGCAGGCACTCAAACACGGGAATTCAACTTCGTTTCCAATCTGGTCGAGGCGTTTATTGCTGCTGGCGAACGCGAGGCCGCTGTTGGTGAGTTGATCAACGTAGGTTGTGGCGAGGAAATCGCTATTCGTGATCTCATTGCATTGATTCATCAAGAGACCGGTTCAGCGTCTGAGCTTCGTATCGGCGAATTGCCGGATCGGCCGACGGAAATCTGGCGCATGGCCGCAGACAACAGCCGGGCCAATGAACTTCTTGGTTGGTCGCCGAAATTGTCGTTCCGCGACGGGATTCGGAAATCCATCGACTGGTACCGTCAATTTCAGTCCATTTACAATGACGTCGACAGCCCACTAATCTCTTTGGCCCGCTCGGCTTCGGAATAAGTGCGGCCCCCTCCTTCAGCGGCGATCCGTACATTATCAGCTTTGCGAACTATCTCATCACCGCCGCCGTGGCGGCGGCAAGGAATTATTAGGAACTCTGGTGCAGACTGTAGAAACTCTGAAGCAAGTTCCATGATGATGACAACATTTGTCAGGGGAACGTTGCGGCGATCAAAATGCTAAGAGGAATGGGTGAGTTCCGTGAAGATTACTCTCGACATCGAAACGCTGTTGCCCGGCGCCGATTGGCAACGCCTCGAGACTTGGGCCGGTTTGGCCGGAATGACACCGGCGGAGTATGTGCGCGCCTGCGCGCGCCGGGGGCATTTGGAATTGAAGGGCGATCTGGCGACAGCGGCGTTGTTTTTGCGGCCGAATGCCGATGCGCCGGTATCCGGTGCCGCTAAGTCTTAGCGATTAACCGGCGTATTTTTTCGCAGTTTCTATAAAGGCATCGACATCTTCGGCGCGGGTATTGAATGCCGTGACGAGCCGTGACATGCCGCCTTCCCATCGCCCATCATAAAATTCAAATCCGTCGGCATGAAGGCCATCAACCATTGCCTTCGGCAGGACCGGAAACATCATGTTGGCGTCCACGGGAAGAGGAAATTCGATCCCGGTGACGCCAGCCAGCCCACCGTGCAGCCGCGCCGCCATGGCATTGGCATGCTCGGCATTGCGCAACCATAGGTCATCGCTCAAGTAAGCCATCATCTGCGCAGACAGCAACCGCATTTTAGAAAACAAATGACCACCGCGTTTGCGCCGAAGTGCGAAAGTTTCGGCGAGGGCTTTATCGAAAAACACGACGGCCTCGACACCCAACGCCCCGTTCTTCGTGGCCCCGAATGATAAGACATCAACGCCCGCTTTCCAGGTGAGCTCAGCGGGCGATCCGCCGAGGGCCGACAGCGCACCGGTAAACCGGGCGCCGTCCATGTGCAATTTGAGCCTATGGCGGCGGCAAATCTCGCTGACCGTATTAATTTCATCGGCCGAATAGACCGTGCCGAGCTCGCTTACCTGGGTGATTGAGGCCGCCGAGGGTTGCAGCATGTGGACATCACCGGCGCCGTGGCCGGCTTTGAGCTCAAGCTCGGCAACATCAAGTTTTCCGAGCTCCCCACCGACCGGCACCATTCTGGCCCCATTGGTGAAGAATTCCGGGGCTCCACATTCATCTTCATAAATGTGGCTGGTCCAATGACAAAGTACCGAACCGTAGGACGGCGTCATAACCGAAAGTGCCAGGGAGTTTGCCGCCGAACCGGTGGCGATCAAGAATACCGCTGCGTCGGTCTCAAATATTTCGCAAATCCGGCTTTCTACGTCCTTGGTCAAATCATCGTTGCCGTAGGGCATAACGCTACCCGAGTTGGCGGCGACGATGGCATGCAGAATTTCCGGCGAGGCGCCGGTCGTGTTGTCGCTGGCAAAATTCACGCTCAAAGTATTCCTTAACTGTCTTCGAGGTCGGCAGGATACGCAGTCCTGGCTTCTTCAAGCAATGGGATTTCCTGAAAGGTCGTGTCTTGTGGGTGAAGTATATGGGCCGTGATTTTGTCTGTTTTTCCGGTTTTCACGCCGACGATTACCCACACCAGGTCTGGCTCAAAAGCCTTTGCTAAATCGCGTGCCGAGGGTTCGGAGGGATGATTCGGATGGGAATGGTAATGGCCGATCATGCGTTCATCGGATTTCGGGCCGTCACCAATTTCGCCCAGTTCGCGCATCAGGTCGAACCGAACCTGTGGGTCAACTTCAAAGCTATCGTGGTGATCGGTTTCGGCGACATTGTCGCTAGGGATGACACGGGTAACGACGAACCCTGCAGTATGGTTGCCGTGGCCGGCCAGAAGGCCGCAGCATTCAGCTGGAAAAGCGGCTTCTGCGGCGTCGGAAATTAGGCCTAATAGTGGCGCGGATATACGGATCTCGCCGCCGGGCGTTGATGGGGGGGTCATTGTGACGGGCGTACGGTGCCCAGTACGCGGCCCCGCGTTGTGTCGATGACAACGACCCGGTGGCAGGTGCCACCCGGCATGCCGGCGGGACCTATTGTCAGATACAACCGGTCGCCTTCTGTTTGAACACCGTCAACTTTGCATTCTGCGCCGAGGCCGAGATTGATTTCCCCCCACGTGCGCGCGGGCGTAGCGGGCGGGGTGGATTGTATTGGCTTCCCGGCAGGCGCAAGATCGGAGACGGCAGGCGGTGTCATGGTTGTTGAGCCGAACAGTCGCCAGCCCGGGTCAGCGGATTTTTTTAAGAATCCATATCCCAGCAGCCCGAGTGCCAGAGCGATCAGGGCGGCGAGCACAATCACAAGGGACTTGAGCCAACGCACGTTTTGGTTCCAGTCTTGGTTATGAGCGGCGCGAACAACAAGCAGGCACCATGACAGAGCGCACCACATACACTGTTCATATCGGCGAAGACAAGGCCAGTGGCCGATTAGACCGGACATTGGCAGGCGAAATTGACGCCTTGTCGAGAAGTCGAATCCAGACGTTGATCGCTGACGGACATGTCAGTGTGGACGGAGAAGTGGTTCGGGATGCAGACCGAAAAACCGAGCTGGCCCAAGTTTTCGTTGTCGACGTGCCGGCGCCCGCGCCGGCCGTGCCTCAGCCTCGGGCCATTCCTTTGGAGGTGGTCTATGAGGATGATCATCTTATCGTCATTGATAAGCCGGCTGGATTGGTGGTTCATCCATCTGCCGGCCATGCCGACGATACTCTGGTTAACGCACTTCTCCATCATTGCCGTGGCAGTTTGTCAGGTATAGGCGGCGTTACTAGGCCGGGGATCGTGCATCGCTTGGATAAGGACACCAGCGGTCTGATGGTCGTCGCTAAGGACGATGCTGCTCATCAAGGCTTGGCTGCGCAATTCGCGGCGCATTCCGTGGACCGGGCCTATCAAGCGGTTGTGTGGGGCGTGCCCGCGGAAAAGATGGGGCGGATTGAGGGCAACATTGGCCGGCATCGTGTGAACCGAAAGAAGATGGCGGTGCTACCCGGTGGCGGTAAGCCAGCGGTTACCGGATACGAAGTGCTGAAGAGATTTGGATTGGTGGCGGCGCTTGTCGAGTGCCGGCTGGAAACCGGGCGGACTCATCAAATTCGCGTCCATATGGCGCATATCGGCCATTCGGTGATCGGCGATCCGCTATATGGCGGACGGCCCAAGCGGCACGTTGAGCGCATGCCAGATCACGTGCGTCGAGAGGTTCAGCAACTTAAAACCCAAATATTACATGCATATATTCTCGGATTTGAGCACCCTATCACGGGTAAGGGAATGCAGTTCTATTCAAAAAAGATGTGTCGTATCAATTATGTCGTAGAGTTATTAGATGATATGTAGATAATTCACTATACTTGACTAAAACCCTGCGATATTATTCTTGAAATTGTCGTCATGATACCCGACGCCGCATGCTTGCGATGTGGGTGGGGCGTTGGATTGAAAGATGATCGAGGGATTTCAAGTCCATGGCTTCGAGCGTGCCATCTCATCAATTATCACCGGAAAACAACCTTAGTCGGTATCTCCAGGCCATTCGGGCTTATCCGATGTTGGCATATAGCGAAGAAGTTGATCTGGCAGAGCGGTGGCGCGATCACCAGGATGGCGAAGCACTTGAGAAGTTGGTGACAAGTCATCTGCGGCTTGTCGTCAAGATTGCCATGGGGTTTCGCGGCTATGGATTACCGGTCGGCGATCTTATCGCCGAAGGCAACGTCGGCATGATGCAAGCCATGAAACGCTATGACCCAGACCGTGGTTTCCGGTTTTCAACCTACGCCATGTGGTGGATCAGGGCATCAATCCAGGAATACATTTTGCATTCATGGTCGTTGGTAAAAATGGGCACGACGGCGGCGCAAAAGAAATTATTTTTCAATTTGCGAAAGTTGAAAGGGCAACTGAAGGCCATTGAGGATGGTGATTTGCGGCCGGAGAACGTCAGCGAGATTGCCGTTAGGTTGAAGGTTGCTGAGCATGAAGTTGTGAATATGAACCGGCGCCTCAGCGGTCCCGATCAATCCCTCAACGCGCCGGTCCGCGAGGACGGCGAAAGCGAATGGCAAGATTGGTTGGTGGCTGATGGAAAGAGTCAGGAAGTCCTGGTCCAAGAGCATCAGGAATTAACCGGCCGCAAAGCATTATTGAGCGCGGCACTGCGTGGTTTAAGTGAGCGTGAGCGCCATATCATCAACGAGCGCCGGTTGAAGGAAACGCCGGCGACGCTTCAAATTCTAAGTGATCACTATGGCGTGTCGCGCGAACGAATTCGCCAAATTGAAGTTCGTGCTTTTGAAAAGCTGCAGAAATCCGTACGTAATTCGGTGCTCGATCAACGTCTCGCCAACTAAAGAAAAACCGTGTTTGGAGTTTCGTTTAGGGCTGCGAGACGTGGCCTTAATTAGCTATGGGGCGCTTCCGGCGGGGCGTCCAACGGGGCGTCATCGACGGTAGATGCAACGCCTGGGCCCCATTCCTCCATAATTTCGCGTTGCAAGGCGCGCAAGGTTTTGACCCGGGTTTGCGCCATCACCGAGAGGAATGAGGCGATAACCGGTGGAATTGCCATAAACATAGTCCATCCAAATGCCGCCGATGCGTACATAACCAACAAGGTGAAAACATCAGTAATCATGCCCGTGGCGACATTGACGGTATGATCAACAAACCAAAGTGTCGTGATGTAAGGAAATACGCCGCAAAGGTTCAATCCGCCGACACAAAATGTCCCGTATTTTTCTTCGGACCGGTCAATGATTGCCGCGACACCGGTGGGCAGCATTCCAATGAATAATACGATGAGCGTCGGCAGGGAAATCACCATCATCACCATCAATACGACGCCGCCAGCGAGTATCTTGCTCCAGTTTAATCCATCAGATCCATTTGCCATGGGATTGCCTAACTCATCTCAACCAGCATGAGAACAGAGACCACCGTCAAGGCGACAATGATGGCAAACATCGCCGCCGCCTGTTGGCCGGTACGTTCGGCTTTGGTAAGGCGTTCGTCGCCGGCGCCTTCGATGTCGCGGATTTCTTCTTCGGCGGCCAGCCATTCGGCGCGGGATGCTTCGAAGCCCTCATTATCTTCGCGGCGCTTTTCGGCATCATCAATCAGATTGAAGAGTTCCGGTAGGCTTCCCTTGCGGACCAGCCTTGGGATGTCGCGTTCTAGTTCCTGGCGGGTATGCCGGTTGTGATAGGCGTTGATCGCCGGGCCGAGCAAACCGCCGATCCAACTGGATAACCCCAGCACGGCCGGGGTGCGTAGTTTCCATTGCAGAAACGCCAGCAGGCTGAGCATCCCGATAATGGACGTTTCCGCCTTATTTGATGCCAATGCCTTCAGATGCGGATGGATGTCTTCGTCGAACCGGGCGACGATGAAGGCCGCGATATGTCGATCCATGGGTTGCGATGAAGTGTCGACGCTATTGGCGGCACCGTCCAGGGCGGGCAGCAACTGCTCCGCGGATACAACGCAGTCTCTCACGACATATGGGCTCTGGCACGAAACGCTCGGGTTGGCGGCATAGAGGGCCCTCTCAAGCCCATAACCCGGATCATTGATTCCAAGCAGGCCGCGTAGAGACGACAGGTCTTTTTGCAGGTCCATGAGTTCGCGGTACATGCGCGGTTGTTCTGCAAACCAAAGGGCTGGAACATCATGGCTAAGAATCTCGGCAGCGGATTGAGGATTACCGTTGCGAATCCATTCAACCGCCAATAGGGGGCCATACCCATCCGGCATGAATGCTAAGCCCTTGTAGCGGAGCGGCGCCATTGGATCGAGAATGCAGGAAATACGGGCCAAGACGTAATCATCGCTGCCTTGATAGTTGTCTTTGTGGAACTTGGCGGCTTGCAAGGCGCCCTTGATGGTGTCGGCCATTTCCTTATTGCCCAACGCACGCCTTAGCCAGTCTTGGAAATCATCGCTATTGATAGTTTTGATGGCGTCAGTGGGATACCGGGCAAAATTCCAGGCGAGCGAGCGTGTCGAGAAATGTTTTTTCCCCCTGAATGTCAGCGGTTTTTTAGATTTGTTGATGATCTTCTTTTGTGCAGAATTGATCTTTTGTCCGGTCAGCCAGTTGGTAATTTCATTGAAATCCCAGCGGCTGGTGGGATCGTCATTGAGCATGCCGCGAAGCGGCTCGATCATTTGAATAGGCACCCGTGCGGTACCGCAAATTGCCGTATAGCTGCCGTGCTCGATGCGGTTTTGAAGGAGATCGTCGTCGCTGACTTCGCCGACCGGATTAAATCCCAAAAGCAAAAGAACCATGGTAACGCCAAGCGCGTATATATCTTCACGTGAATCACCCATGCCGCGTCCTGCCGGCATGGCCATGGCGCGCTCAAGCGTCTCCAGTACCAACGGCTGATCATAACCCGGCGGTGAGACGACATGCGGTCCCAGAACCACCTGGGTCATGTCTTCATCAAGGAAATAGATGTTGTCCGGGCGAATTGCCCGATGTGGCCCTCCCAGCGCGATCAATGCCTGAAGGCCTTCGATGATCGGCTCGACGACGCGCCGGGGCATGTCATATTCGGTAATCTTTACTTCCTTGCGCGCAAGTCGGTCACGGACCCGCCCGCCTAACGGCAATTCATAGACAATGATTAGCGCCTGTTGGCCAATTGGCGGCCAAGTAATGACATCCCATTCGGCGATCGGTAGGACGCCGCGGATTTCTTGATCCTTGAGTGCCCGAACCGCATCCAGGCGGGTTGGCAACCCTGGCTGGCAGATCAGCGCGTATAATTTGCGGGCGAGATCGCGCCGATCTGCCACCGCATAGGCTTTCGCCGTTGCGCAATCGAGATCGGGAAGGGGCTTGCCGGAATCAATCAAGTATCGATCACGAAGCAAAACGGGGCCCTGTCCCATTACAGGCGGAGACGATGCAGCGGATGGAGGCAAGCCTACCGGCGGCGCATCTGGTGTATCCAGATCGCCGGCCTCTTCCATTGCGTCCGGGGGGATCAACCCTTCCGGAAGATCCGCGCCCGCTTCGTCGGCGTCCAAAGGCTGTTCTGCCATGCTAACGTTCCCGAGGAGCATATGTGACGGAGTGGACACAGTTCCATGCCCACTACCATCCAAGACCAGATTCTAGTCGGCAAGTTATTGCGAATCAATTAACAATTGTAGAAAAATTTCCTACAATTTCCTAAGATTCCTTAATCTGCGAACGGATCGTTCACTAAAACAGTGTCGTCGCGTTCCGGGCTGGTGGAAAGCATGGAAACCGGTGCTTCGATCAATTCTTCGATCAACCGAATATATTTGACCGCTGTTGCCGGCAAATTGGCCCATCGCCGCGCACCTTGCGTACTGTCGCTCCAACCTTCCAGCGTTTCGTATATCGGCTCGACGTTCGCTTGGGCGTTGCTTGACGCCGGCAGATGGTTGATTTCCTTGCCGTCGAGCTTATAGCCGACACAAACCTTGAGTTCCTCCATGCCGTCCAGGACGTCGAGCTTGGTCAATGAAATTCCGTTGATGCCGTTGATCTTCACAGCTTGGCGAACCATCACCGCATCAAACCAGCCACAGCGCCGTGGTCGGCCCGTCACCGTGCCGAATTCGCGGCCGCGTTCGCCCAGGCGCTGGCCAACCTCGTTTTCTTGCTCCGTCGGGAAGGGCCCTGCGCCGACGCGAGTCGTATAGGCTTTGGTGATGCCCAACACGAAATCAATGGCGCCTGGTCCTTGTCCGGAACCAACCGCAGCCTGTGCGGCGACTGTGTTCGACGATGTCACGAAAGGATAAGTGCCATGATCGATGTCCAGCATCGTCCCTTGGGCTCCCTCGAACAAAATTCGCGCCCCGCGGCGTCGTGCCGAGTCCAGTTCCTGCCAGATGGCCCGCGTATAGGGAACAATCTTCGGGGCCATTTCTTCCAATTGCGCAAGCAGCTCATCGCGATCCACGGGTTCCAGGCCCATCCCCTTGAGCAACGTATCGTGATGAACCAAAAGACGGTCGATCTTGTCGCCCAATAAGCCGGGTTCCATCAAATCTCCGACCCGAATGGCGCGGCGTGCGGTCTTGTCTTCATAGGCAGGACCGATGCCCCGGCCGGTAGTCCCGATTTTGCCTTTGCCAGCAGCCTTTTCGCGAGCTTGGTCCAGGGCGCTGTGCAACGGCAAGATTAACGTCGCACTTTCGGAAATCAGCAGATTTTCAGGGCTGACCTCGACGCCTTGTTCGCGGATGGCGTCGATTTCCTTGGTCAACGCCCAGGGATCTATCACCACGCCGTTGCCGATGAACGACAGCTTACCGGGCCTGACGATGCCGGACGGCAGCATGTTTAGCTTATAAGTAACGCCATCAATGACGAGCGTATGCCCGGCGTTGTGACCACCTTGAAATCGAACCACCACGTCGGCCCGCTCAGACAGCCAGTCAACGATTTTTCCCTTACCTTCATCGCCCCACTGGGCGCCGACGACCACGACATTGGCCATAACGTTATTCTCCGTCTTGTTCGTTGAGTTCACGGACGCCGGTGGCGTCTGCCAAATGACTGCATTCAAGCCGCCGCGCTTCTAACGTAGCATCTTCGCACGCTTCCAGTCCTTCAATTACCGACCAACCTTCGGCCCGCAACTGGCGGGCACGATCCACACCGGCTTCAATGGGAAGATAAATTCGTGCCGGCGATGCTGGCGCCGCCGGCAGGGCACGCATGATTGTGTCCATGAACAGTGAAAACCCGGTGGCGACTTCTTCGGGTGCCGGTCCGTTGGCGTGCACGAGATACCGCCCGCCCCTGCCAAATTCACCACGCACGCCTTGCGCAAAAATCGCGAATGTCACGCCAGTGTGGTATTCGAAGCCCCGATTTTCCACCGGATCAATGGTTAGTTGCAGGGATGGCATACGTGCCACCACGGCTTCCATAATCTGGCGAAGAATTTTGCACTTGAGCATTGCTCTATCATTTAAATCGAGCTTTTCGAGCGCGACAAGCGCGTCGCTCGCAGGTCCCGTGGCGCTCAGAAAAGCGCGTAGCATGCCTGCAACCGTATCGCCAATAATTGGCGACAATTCGGTGATCGCGGCCGCATCTTTGCGGTTTAATGCCTCGCGCAATTGCACCATTATTGTTTGATCGTTCGCCATATCGCCCAACGCTGCCGAAACCAGGGTCGGGATGGTCAAGTCTATGGATAAATCGGAAATACCAAGTTCGTTCAATGTTTCCGCCGCTAGACAAATAATTTCCGCGTCGGCATTCTCAGTGTCAGCGCCGATCAACTCGGCACCAACTTGTGCGAATTGCCGTTCGGGACGCATTTGCGAGCCTTTCACGCGGACCACTTGCCCGGCATAACTCAGGCGCAATGGCCGTGGTGCGCCGGTCAGGCGGGTCTGCGCAATGCGCGCGGCCTGCGGTGTCATATCGGCGCGCAGTCCCATCATCCGTTGCGATACCGGATCCATGAGGCGAAACGTTTGATGCGTGACAGCGGCGCCAAGCCCGCCAATGAGGCTGTCTTCAAACTCGATCAGCGGCGGCTTGATCCGTCCGTATCCAAAGGACGCGAGTACAGCCATCGCGCGCTCCAGAACCACTGCTTCATGAACGGCGTTAGGCGGCAGGACATCAGTGATGCCGGCGGGTAGAAGAGCACCGGGCTGGGCATCTTTTACCATTTGCGAGGTCTCATGACATATCCACGAATTGACAAAATTTAGGGGCCGTCGAACGTGCTGACGCGGCCCCGCAACGGAAATCTCACGTTACCTACCGAAAAACCCGCTATCGGGCAAGCAACACGGCCATTTGATATGCTGCAATCATAAAAAATTTAGCCCGCCTTATAAAATAAATTGAATGATCACACTGGCATTCGTGCCAAAATGAATACCGCCGTCAACTGGAACTTGATCCGCGAGGCCCGCTTGTTTTTACATCTGCTCAACGAAGAACAAAAAGCGGCGTTTTTGACCTTGGCCTACCGGGTGAGCTTAGCCGACGGCGAAGATGATTTGGATGAGGTCAGCGCCTTGGAGGATATCAAGGCGCAGATGCATTACGACGGAACACCCGAGATGTCGGAAGTTCTGGGTGACTTGCCACTGGCTGTCTTTCAAACGCCAAAGGCTCGGGCCGTGGCAATGACGGAATTGCTGATGATCACCTACGCAGACGGGTATCTGCATGACGCCGAGGCCAAGATAATCGGTGAAATTGCCCAGGCCTTTGAGTTCGATCAAACACGCCTCAATCAAATGGCTGAATGGGCGATGGATGGATTGGATCTGATGCGCGGCGGCGGAAAAATTTTAGATGTGGTGGGCAGCTAAAGCTGCGGATCAATGCAGTGGAATGGCTTCCTGGCGCGCCGTCATTCCAACTTTCGAAATGATGGCGGGCACCATCTTGCGGGTCAGGGTCAAGCCATCCGAGCCACGGAGATCGGCAATAACCCAACCTTGCCAAAGCGTTTTTCCGGTCTTTCGGTCTTCCACCGAGACGTCGATACGATAGTTGCTTGGTGTCGCGATTGAGGTGCCGCCACTGCCTTTGTTCAGCAATCCGCCAGATTGACTATTGAAAACATTGACTCTCGCTTCATTGCTTTCGTTGCCACCCTTACCGCCGCGCGTTTCAAGCGACAAAATGTGACGCCGGTCCGTTGTCGACCAGGCTCCGATCTCATCGCGCGTTTCGAAATTAAATATCAACGCGCCTTCGTCGTCCGGTTTATATCCCGCACCGGCCAAAGCGTTGGAAAAATCGGCCTTTAGGGCCATGTTGGCATCCGAATCATCAAACGACCGAACCTCAATGTGAGCACCACTGGGAATGGACACAAATTTGATGCTGTTGACGATCGCGTCAGCCGCCAAGGCGGGTACCGAAAATATCAATGCCGAAACCAAGGGAACGATCACGCCAAGCGTCGCGTAATTCATAGTGCCATTGCCTCAAACGGGATGTTTTGGAAATCCGAGCGAGCATATCTCAGGCCAACTGCGGAGGAAATCATTTTTGCCAAAGCCCGGGAGGCGCGGCAAATGAGTTGTGATCGCAGGGCGAGGCAGTGGTTGAGGCGTTGATTGCAACACCGCGTCTCATTGCCGATAATCCGCGCGGCAAACAAAATGGACACACCAACCAACACTAATCGGCCGGTTCGCGGCGTGTGGTATGGCACGGTTTTACCTGTCGCCGGGCTGCTTGTGTTGCCGGTATGCTATGTCGCGGCGGGCGTGTTCCTACGCGCGGGCGCGGGCCCGTTTTGGCAATGGAACCTCTTGGATCCCGCCTATTGGTATTTACTTGATTCCTTGAACCTCATCACCGGCGCCCCGCCGGGCCATATGCTTCATCCCGGCGTGACTGTCCACGCGATTGGTGCGGCGGTCATCGGATTGGCGACATGGGGCGGTGGTGCGGCGGAATCCGTCAAGACCGTGCTGGATGAGCCCGAACATTATCTGCGCTTGCTGTCGAGTGCGTATCTCATGATTGCCGCATTGGTTCTCTGGGGTCTCGGGATGGCGGCGCGGCGGGCATTCGGTTCTTACCTGTCGGCGCTGGCCTGTCAGTGCGCACCGTTTATGTCGAGCTTGGTTTTGAAGCATGGTTTTCTGCCCAAACCAGAAGCTTTGCTGGTCAGTGTGACACTGGCTTTGACTGCGCTCAGCATCCTCATGCTCCGCGATGGCTTATCGGTATCCGAACGGCGCCGTTACGTCATCGCGTTCGGTGTCGTCGCCGGGTTTGGTTTGGCGACCAAAGTCACGGCAGCGCCGATTTTTGTGCTGCCGGTTCTGCTTTTCCCAAATGTCCGCACGGCTATTCTGTATGCGTTGGCGGGTTTGATCGCCTTTGGCTTGTTCATGTTGCCGGGCATTGGCGCTATTGATCTGTTCATCGACTGGATGGCGCATGTCGCCATGGCGGCCGGGCCACACGGCGCCGGCGCGCAAACCATTATTGATCCCGACGCTTACCCCGCCGCCGTTTTGAAAATTCTCAAGCGGCCAGCCCTGAAAGTGCCGCTTATTCTGGCCGCACTGACAGGCGTCGTTGTTTGGGTGCGGCGCCGCGGCGGCCTGGCGTTGCCGATGATGGAAGTCCGGGGCTTGGCCGCGATCAGCGCTGCACAGATATTGCAGATCCTTTTAGTCGCCAAACAGCCGACGGCATTTTATTTGATTCCATCATACATGCTGGCCGCGCCTTCTATTCTTCTTTCGGCGCGGCTAATTTGGGCGTCACGGTCCGCCGGGTGGCGGCTGCCGGTCAGCGGTTCGGTTATTGGGATGTTGATACTGGCGGGGTTTACGGTAGCGCAATTCAACGCGGTCTTGAAACTCGACCGGCATTTCAAAAATACAAAATTGGCGGCGCGATCCGTTGACGACGCTCGGTTCAAGCAATGCGCCCGAGTATTTATTTATGCGGCAAGCGACCAGAGTTTGGCCTTTTATTTGGCCGACCGGGTGACGGGATATCGGTTTTCAGCGGATTTCAAACGCCGGTTTCCTCCAAACAATTATTGGGTCGACGATTGGTATGACCAGACCCGGTTTGAGCTGCGAAATTGGGATGGCCGGCAGGATTTCCAGAAAGTTGTGGCGGCGTATCCGTGCGTATATCTGCGTGGCACCAGGCTCGACGGGTTTTTGAAGTCCGAGGCGCCTGATATGTCCTTCGATCGCCGGTGCTCGGCCGGAATTGAGGCTGTCGCGACGTTGAATATTGATTGCCGGGAAGGAATGAGGAAGTGAGCAAGATGAAGGGCGCCGTCGCCGCCGGCCATCCTGCGACCGCCGAGGCCGCCGAGGCGATATTGCGCGACGGTGGCAATGCTTTCGATGCGGTGCTCGCTGCCATGCTGGCAGCTTGTGTTGCCGAACCGGTGCTGTGTTCACTGGGTGGCGGCGGGTTTCTGCTTGCCCATCCGGCAAGAGGCGAGACCCACCTTTGCGATTTTTTTGCCCAGACGCCGCGGCGCCAGCCGCCGGAGGATAGCCGGGATTTCATCCCCGTGTTGTGCGACTTCGGTACCGTCCAACAAGAGTTTCACATTGGCTTGGCATCGATGGCGACTCCGGGGCTGGTCAAGGGCATGTTTGAGATTAGCGAGCGTCTTGGGCGCATGCCGCTGGCACGTATTATCGAGCCTGCCGTCCAGCTGGCCCGAGAAGGTGTCGCCCTGAACCGGCTGCAGGCCTACATTTTTCAGGTCGTTGGCCCGATATACATGAGCACCAAGGGCAGCCGACGGATATTCGAATCGAAATCCCGTCCCGGTGAATTGATCGGCGAGGGTGAACTGGTTACCAACCCAGATTTCGCAGATCTGTTGGAAATTCTTGCTATTGAAGGTGAAGACCTTTTCTACCGCGGTGAAATTGCGGCGCGCATTGACGCAGATTGTCAGGCTGGCGGCGGCGCGTTGACACGGGCCGATCTTGAAGCCTTTAGCATGGAGCGCCGAGTGCCTTTGGAACTTGAATATGGTGGGGCGCGTGTATTTACCAATCCGCCGCCGTCGACGGGCGGTATTTTGATCGCCTTCGCCTTGGAGATGATGAAGGAAATCCGCTCTGGTCTCGACGCCTTTGGAAGCGCCGGACACTTGGCGCCGCTGATCAATATCATGGGCTTGACCAATGAGGCCCGTATCGAGAGCCGGTTGCATGAAACGGCGCCGGAAAAGGCCGCCGAAAGGCTGCTTAATCCCGATTTGCTCGCAGTCTATCGAGATCGAGTTGCAGATCATCCGCGCGCGCATCGCGGCACGACCCACATCAGTGTCGTTGATGCAGGTGGTAATGCCGCTAGCTTAACTTTATCGAACGGCGAGGGAGCCGGGTATATCATTCCCGGGACCGGCGTCATGCTGAACAACATGCTGGGGGAAGAGGATATCAATCCGCATGGTTTTCACGCTTGGCCTACGGATTCACGTCTATCGTCAATGATGGCGCCCAGTTTGATCATCGAGCCCGGCGGCCGCCTGACCGCCATGGGTTCCGGTGGCTCGAACAGAATTCGCACGGCGATCTTGCAGGTGATGATCGATTTACTGGATTTCCAAATGCCCATTGCCGACGCAGTGGAAAGCCCGCGGGTCCATTTTGAGCGTGGCCTCTTGAATATCGAGCCCGGGTTCGGTGAGGCGGCGGAGGCCGTTATGCGCGAAGACTACCCGGAACACGAACTTTGGACGGATCGGAATTTGTTTTTTGGCGGCGTGCATGCGGTTCGTGTGGAACCGCGCGGCCGTAATCTGGAGGGCGCCGGTGATCCTCGGCGCGGTGGGGTTTCTCTAACTCTTTAACGTGTTGCTCGTGCTCTGGTGCTGGGGCTCGCGTTCCAATTTAATTCCGGTTACCATGGCGATGCTTACCAGGGGAACGGCCCTGGTGATTGAAGGAGCGAAAAATGCCGGACGGAGACGCGGGAAGCCTCGCGGGCGTTGCTTTGTTGCAAGAGTTGTCGCTCGGCGATTTAGAGCAGGCCGCGAAAAGTGCGCGCTGGCGTAGCTATAGCGCGCAGGAACAAATTATTGACCGCCAGAGCGAGGCGACGGACGTATTTTTCGTCGTCGACGGCCGGGCCAGGGTCGTCAATAATTCCGTATCTGGGCGTGAGATCACGCTCGATGACATCAATGCCGGGGGTCATTTTGGTGAACTGGCGGCGATCGATGGTCAACCGCGTTCCGCCAGCGTCATGGCCTTAACCCAATGTTCCGTAGCGATCATGCCGCAAGACCGGTTCATGGAATTAGTTGAAAACCATTCATCCGTTGCATTAAAGGTAATGCGCGGTCTGGCTTCAATCATTCGAAACTCAACCGAGCGGATCATGGATCTCAGCACGCTGGCGGCCAATAACCGGGTTCAGGCGGATTTGTTGCGATTGGCGTTGAACAACATGGACGACGACAACCGCGCTTCAATTCCCCCCATACCGGTTCACGCCGATGTGGCGAGCCGGGTAAGCACGACACGTGAAACTGTTGCACGTGTAATGAATGATCTCGCCCGTCAGGGTATTGTCGAACGCCAGAAGAACGCATTGGTGGTGCAGGATGTCGAGCAACTTCAAGATATGGTCGAGGAAGTGAGAGGCGAGTAACCTGGCTCGGCGATGCCGTCATTTTTGGTCTAAATTATTGATATACCGGCGCTTGCGTCGATTGACTTGGCGTCGGGAATGTACCAGAATTTAGCCAGTTACAGAGAGCTTTCGCACGTGTTGGAAAGTTGACCTTCTCCAAGTTGAAAGTGAAGGCGGCAGTTTCAAGTCGAAGTTCGCCGTTGGTTGGGGCGTTTAAGGGGTGTCGCGCGGGTAATGTCGAAAAAGATTCTCATCGTCGAAGACAATGACCTGAATATGAAGCTCTTCAATGACCTTCTTCAGGCCCACGGCTATGAAACCGTGCAGACGATGGATGGCCGCGACGTGCTGAAATTGGCGCGCGACAATCGTCCAGACCTGATCTTGATGGACATTCAGCTGCCGGAAATTTCCGGCCTCGAAGTCACGAAGATGCTAAAGGCCGATGATGACTTGAAGGATATTCCGGTGATTGCCGTGACGGCTTTCGCCATGAAAGGCGATGAGGAAAAGATTCGCGAGGGCGGCTGCGAGGGGTATATTGCAAAGCCAATTTCCGTGCCGACATTCCTTGATACGGTTAAAAAGTTCCTCAACTGATTTTGCTGCCATTTGCCGGCAATCGTTGCCACCAAAAGACCAAAGGCCGGGTATTCCCGGTCTTTTGGCTTGAAGAAACCTACGGGCGCGCGAACGCCGGCTATTTTATTTTAGCCTCTTTGAATAGCACGTGCTTGCGGGCAACCGGGTCATATTTACGGAATTCCATCTTTTCTGTCATGTTCCGCGGGTTCTTCTTGGTCACGTAGTAATACCCCGTGCCAGCGGTGCTTTCGAGTTTGATGAGGATCGTCGCCGGTTTGGCCATGATGCGCGCTCCGTCGTGTCGCAATTGGTGAATGAGGCGCGAAAGATACAGGCTCCTCTGTCGGTGTCAAGAGAGGAACGTCAATTGCGCGCTTGGCTGGTCGCCGATGACAGATCAAGTGCCTGAATATAGAAGGTTTGATTCTCGACCAGACGCCGCGCGACCTTAAGCTCAAGGTCGGTCCTGCGGCGTTCCGGCGGACACGACGCGCGTAATTGTTTGCGAGCTTCCTTCTCAGTGATCTCGGATGTGCGCCATGCGGCAAACATTGAACGCAATTTTAGTCGTTGTGCGAGCGCCGATTCGACTATCGCGTCGAGATTTTTGGACTTGCCGCTGGTACATACACCGGGCCGCACGCCGAGACCATGAAGCGCGTAGCCTGAGGGCGCGATCAGACGCGACCATGTCAGAGTGACCTCGCCGTCATTCGGCAACCGGATCACGGTTTGCACCGTGCCCTTGCCGAATGAAGATGTACCGACAAGCACCGCACGGCCACGGTCTTGAAGCGCTGCAGCGACGATTTCCGACGCCGACGCCGACTTGCCATCGACGACGACCACGATGGGCAAGCCGCCGGCAACGTCACGCCCGCCGGCTTCATAATGATGCAAGCTGTCCGGGTGCCGACCGCGGGTGGAAACAATATGGCCATGCGTTAACAACAAATCGGCGATCTTTACCGATTGTTCCAGCAGCCCACCCGGATTGCCGCGAAGATCGACGATCAATCCTTTTAATGGCCTGCCGGCTGTTGATTTTGCCTCGCTGAGTTGGTTGGCAACGTCGCGTGCCGTCGCTTGGTTGAAGCCACTGATCTTCAGCGTCACGATGCCGCTATCAATGCTGGCTTTGACCGACGGCGGGACAATGTGCTGGCGTTCCATGACGACGTCGAACTGGCGGTCTTCCGAAGGCCGATGCAGGCCCACGCGTACCTCCGATTGGGTCGGGCCGCGCAGTTTGTCGACAATATCGCGAACTTTCGGGGTCTCCAGGCGTTGGCCATCGATATGGGTAATTTGATCACCGATACGCAGGCCCACTGATTGAGCCGGCGTATCAGCCATGACAGAGGTAATGACCGGTTTGTCGTCCTTGATCTTGAATCGAATGCCAATGCCGCCGAAACCATCACGCCGTGCACGATTGCGGCGCGCTTCGGTGGCGCCGGCGTAGCGCGAAAAGACGTCCAGATCAGACAGCGTCCCGTCGAACACGGCTTCATAGAGTTTTTCGTCCGAAGCCTTTCGCATCAATTCCGAGTGCTGTTTGGTCGTTTCGACCAGCTGGGTTGCGATTTCCGCCCAGGCCCGTCCGTCGTCGGCGCCAGGCGCGGGCAGGCGCCTTATCTGTTCGCCATTAATTGTCAGATCCACATTCTTACCGTTGTGTTTAATGTGGATTGCCGGATCAAGTGCCGCGAACCCTTGCAGCCCATGCATGGCGATTTCGCCAACCGAGACGGGATCGATGTATCTTTCGGAAATGCTGCGAAAACCGACGGCGAAAATATCTTCGTGCTCGACGGCGCTACTTTGGCGGTGAGGGCTGGGATCAACGGATGGCGTGGTGCTACAGGCACCCAACCACAGTACCAACCCCATCATGCCAATGCGCGCGACGCTGTTTCGCCAAGAAAACATGGGGTAATTCTCCCTCAAAATCGCACCGCCGTCACCCCCTTGCCCCGATGGATCAGGCGAAAATACTCCTTACCGCCGGCGACGACCTGATTTTTTTGGCTTGTTGCCACGTTTTTGCCCTTTTGCCATATGGCGTGGTTTATGAGCTTTGCCTCGCGCCGGCGCGCCAGCGGCGCTGGATTCGCCGGCAACCGTCAAGATCAGACCGCCGGTCAACGGCTTCGCTTCCATCAAAGTCACATCGAGGGTCTGCCCGAGCTTGAAGACAAGTCCGTTTTCGGATCCGGTCAGGGTATGCAATTGGTCATCATGAACGTAGTAATCATCTGGCAAGGTGCGGATGGGGACCAAACCATCAGCACCGGTCTCGAGCAACGTGACGAACAGGCCGGCCCGGGTCACGCCGTTCACGCGCGCGCCAAAGGTCGCACCAATGCGGTCAGCCAGAAAATCCGCCGTGAACCGGTCAATGGCGCTGCGCTCTGCCGCCGCCGCGCGGCGTTCGGCTACCGACAAATGCTGGCCCAGTTCGTTGAAATCCTCATCGTGCTTGCCCAGCCCGCCTGCGCCCAACCCCAGCCCAGTGATCAACGCCCGGTGCACGACCAAATCTGCGTAACGCCGGATTGGCGAGGTGAAATGGGCGTAGCGCCTGAGTGCCAGACCGAAGTGGCCGATGTTGGCGGGATTGTATTCCGCCTGCGCCTGTGAACGCAGGATCACCTGAGAGACCATATGGGCCTCAGGCTTGTCTTCGAACTGATTGAGAATGCCGTTGAATTGCATTGGCTTGGCGATCTGGCCACGGGCAAACCGGATGCCGAGTGAGTCAAGAAATTCTGACAGAGCCTGAATTTTTTCCATCGATGGCCGATCATGAATTCGATACATACATGGCTGACGCAGCCGCTCCAACGTTTCCGCAGCAGCGACATTGGCGGTGATCATGAATTCCTCGATCAGCTTGTGGCTGTCTAAGCGTTCGCGTTCGGTGATCGCCGTAACCGATCCATCTTCGCCGATGACGACTTGTTTTTCCGGAAGTTCCAACTCCAGCGCTTGGCGCTGGTTGCGATAGGTCAGTAAAGCGTCGAAAGCGCCGTACAGAGGCGCGATCACCGCCTCAGTCAACGTGTCGGTCGCATCGTCCGGATGCCCGTCTCGCGCCGCCTGGACCTGCTCATAGGTCAGCCGTGCGGCGGAGCGTATGAGCCCACGGACGAAGACATGTTTTTTGAGCCGCCCCTGTGCATCAATCCAAAGATGTGCCGCCATGCAGGGCCGGTCTTCTTTGGGCACCAGAGAACACCATCCATTGGACAGGGCCTCGGGCAGCATCGGCACGACGCGGTCGGGGAAATAAACCGAGTTGCCACGCTCACGGGCCTCGCGGTCAAGGGGCTGGCCGGGCCGCACGTACCAAGACACGTCGGCGATGGCGACAATCATATGCCAGCCATCGGTGTTTTCCGGGTCCGGATCAGGCTCGGCCCAGACCGCATCGTCGAAATCCCTCGCATCGGCGCCGTCGATGGTCACCAAGGGCAGGTCTCTGAGGTCAACACGCTTGTCCAGCGGCGCGGGGCCGGCCGCTTCGGCGGCGGCAACGGTGTCGTTGGAAAAGCGATCAGGGATACCATGTTCATGGATCGAGATTAGGCTGATGGCTTTCGTGCCGGCGAATTTATCAAGGCGTTCAATGACTTTTGCCTGGCGCAATCCGAGACGGCGTCCCGATGTCACTTCGGCCCGCACTAATTCACCCGGTTGCGCGTGCATTTCATCCCCCACCTGGACAATGAAATCGCTGCGCGCGCGTTTGTCGGTGGGGCGGATGCGGGCGCTACCATCGATCATATCAAAAATGCCCAGCACCGTCGGTGGCGCCGCGGCGATGCGGCGGATGGTCTTGGCTTTGTAGTTGTGTTCGCCAATTTTCGTCAGTCGTGCCAATACCCGGTCGCCAATGCCCAATGCCGGTTGGCCACGCCGTTCCGGCGCCATGATGATGAGGGGGCGGGTTTTCGCATCGTTCCAGTTTACAGGCCTGGCGATCAATTCGCCGTCGTCATCGATGGCGGCGATATCCAAAATCGTAACTTCCGGCAATTCACCAGGGCCTGTGTAATTGCGGCCGCGGCCTTTCTGCAGGCTGCCGTGCAAGGTCAATTCGCGCAGCAGTTTTTTTAGTTCGCGTTTTTGCTCGGAATCCAGATGAAAGGCCCGCACGATTTCGCGTTTGCCGACATTGCCGGGGGTATTCTGAATGAATTCGAGGATTTTCTCGCGGCTGGGAAAAGGGGCTGGGGATTTGGGTGGTTTCGCCACAAGGGTTGGGCTCAGCGGGACTTAGCCGCCGGCCGCTGCCTTCTTGCCTGACTTTTTCGCGCCACCTTTACCGCCCGTGCTCTTCTTCCCAGCTTTGGCATTTAAAAGCGCGACGGCTTCTTCCAGAGTAACGGCATCTTTACCTGTGCCTTTCGGCAAGGTTGCCATTAGCCGCCCGTGTTGGACATAGGGTCCCCAGCGGCCTTCGCGCTGGGTGATCGGTTTCTTATCTTTCGGGTGCAGTCCGATTTCGCGGGGCGGGTCTTTTCTGGGCGCGTCGGCCAAAAGATGGACGGCCCGGTTGAGCCCGATGGTCAGAACGTCATCCTCGCCCTTCAATGACAAGTAGGTGCCGCCGAGCTTGATATACGGTCCAAACCGACCGATGGCGGCGGTGATCATGTCATTGGTTTCCGGATGAATGCCGACGTCGCGGGGCAATGATAAGAGACCCAACGCCTTTTCCAAATCAATCAGCGCCTGATCCATGGTTTTTGGTACCGAGCCGCGCTTGGGTTTGGTTTTCTTGATCTTCGGTTTCTTGCCCTTGGTCTCAACGGTGATTTCTTCAACCTCACCCAACTGCACGTACCAGCCGTAGGGGCCTTTTCTCAACGTCACCATCAGACCTGTTTCCGGGTCGAGGCCAAGTTCTTTTGGGCCGCCGTTGCCGCCGTCGGCATCCTCGTCGCCGTCACTGACCGCAAGCGGCCGGGTGAACCGGCAATCGGGATAGTTCGAGCATCCAATGAAGGCGCCGAACTTGCCAAGCTTCAAATTCAGCCGCCCATCGGCGCAGGTCGGGCATTTGCGCGGGTCTTTGCCATTGCCGGTGTCGCGGAAAAAATGCGGTCCCAGCAATTCATCCAACCGGTCCAGTACTTCCGAAACCCGCAAATCCTTGGTGCCGTCCACGGCTTCGGAAAAAGCGCCCCAAAACTCGCGCAGCAATGCTTTCCAATCGGCCCGACCGCCGGAAATATCGTCCAAGCTGTTTTCCAAGTCCGCCGTGAAGTCATAGGCGACATAGCGGGTGAAATAGCTTTCCAGAAAGGTTGTGACAACCCGACCCCGGTCTTCGGGCTCGAAGCGGCGTTTTTCCAGGCGCACGTAATTCCGATCCTGAAGAACGGAAATGATACTGGCGTAGGTGGACGGCCGACCGATGCCAAGCTCTTCCATGGTTTTTACTAGGCTGGCTTCGGAGAAGCGCGGCGGCGGCTGAGTAAAGTGCTGCTCCGGCGTTACTTCGCCACGTTCAACGCCTTCGCCTTCATTCATCGCCGGTAAAATGCGGTCGTCACCGGAGCCGGGGCCGGTCTTATCGCTGCCTTCGCGATAAACGCGGTAAAAGCCGTCAAAAGCAATCACCGAGCCGGTCGCGCGCAAGGTAACTTGCTTATCGGCGGCGTTGATATCAACGGCGACCTGGTCAAGAACTGCCGATTCCATTTGACTGGCCAGGGTCCGTTTCCAAATCAGTGCATACAGCTTGCGTTGGTCTTCATCCAGATGGCTGGCAATGTCATCAGGTTTCCGATTGAGATCTGTCGGGCGGACAGCTTCGTGCGCTTCTTGGGCGTTTTTCGCCTTGGACTTATAGACCCGGGGCTGTGCCGGCACGTATTTGTCACCGTAATCGCGCCCGATTACTGCCCGGCAGGCTCCGACCGCTTCGCCAGCGATCTGTACGCCATCGGTCCGCATGTATGTGATCAGGCCAATGGTTTCGCCACCAATATTTATGCCTTCATAAAGGCGTTGCGCGACCTGCATTGTCTTCTTGGCCGAGAACCGCAGCTTACGTGACGCTTCTTGCTGTAGCGTTGAAGTCGTGAACGGCGGCGTGGGGTTGCGTCGCGCTTGCTTGCGCTCGACCGATGTAATGGAGAACTCGCGGCTTTCGATGGCTGCGACCGCAGCCATGGCCTGAGCTTCGTCTTTCAAATCCATCTTGTCGAGTTTTTCGCCGTTCAGATGCGTCAGATTGGCTTCGAAACCGGCGCCTGCATTGGTGGTCAGGGCCGCTTTAACGGACCAATATTCCTGGGCGTTGAAATTCTCAATTTCCGTTTCGCGCTCGCAAATCAGGCGAAGCGCGACCGATTGCACGCGTCCCGCCGAGCGGCTGCCCGGCAGCTTCCGCCACAACACGGGCGACAACGTAAACCCGACTAAATAATCAAGGGCGCGGCGCGCCAGATAAGCCTCAACCAGTTCGCTGTCGAGTTCCCGGGGCTGTTCAAAAGCCTGGAGAATGGCGTCTTTAGTGATTTCATTGAATACGACGCGTTTTACGTCGACGTCTTTAAGCGCGTTCTGTTCGTTCAGAATTTCCTGAACGTGCCAGGATATGGCTTCGCCCTCGCGGTCCGGGTCAGTCGCCAGATACAAATGATCGGCGCCTTTCAAGGCCTTGGCGATTTCGCGGACGTGTTTTTGCGCCTTATCATCGATTTCCCAAATCATTGAGAAATCATCATCCGGCAATACCGAACCGTTTTTCGGCGGCAAATCGCGGACATGGCCGTAACTGGCCAACACCGTATAATCCCCACCCAAGTACTTGTTGATGGTTTTCGCTTTTGCCGGTGATTCGACGACGACGACGCTGCTCATCGCGTTCCAGTCCGTTTTCTATCCGCGTTCAACGCGCTACGGACACAGTGTTCCGGTGCGCGGAACGGGAGAATTGGCAGTTCCAGCGGCAATGTCAACCGACGATCTCAATAGTGTGCTGATATTGATCAATCCGCCACACAGCTCTTGGGGGCTTGTCGGGGCTTCGCGGCGGCGTTGATTTTGTTTTTGTATCAATAAGTTCGCGTTATGCTGCGACCATGTTCAAGGAAGGAATTACTGAAGAGCAAATCATCGCCAATTTACGTGGTGAATTTCTCGAAGATGCCCGTCGGCGGCTTGCCATTATGATCGAGAACCGAAAAACCGCCGAGCGCGAAGGCGACCCGCAAAGTGCCTTCACCACTTTCAAGGCTGAACTTCATACCTTGAAAGGGATGGGGCAATCCTTCGGTTTTGGGTCAATTACGATGATCAGCCGTCGCCTGGAATTGTATTTGAAAACCCGTGACGCGGAGTGCCTTGGCGCTGATGTAGCCATTCAGCCTTACATGACGGCGTTGGACCGAATTGTTGATACGGGCGACGAACCCTCTGATGATGAAATTGAAACCTTGCTTGACGGGCTAGCCGCCCCGGCCGATGACGCTGAAGACAGATAGGATTTGTCTGTTGTACTGCTGGTAATGCGTTGCCAGCTCTTATCCATCCGCTTTAAGTGACACTAGATTTCCGGGATGGCGTTCCAGGCGTCCCGCCAATTCCAGTTCTAACAGAATAGTCGCAATGGTTGATGCCGGAGCCCCGAGTTGGCGGACAATGGCATCGGTCGCGGTGGGGGCGTGGCCGAGGGATGCGATGACGTCGGCACGTAAATTCTGCGATGGCGCATCGAAGTCCGCCGCCGGCAAGGATGGGCCAAGCGGACTGGACGCGTTTGGTAGGTCATTGCCCTCAATTTCAATTTCAGACGTTGATATCGCTTCGTGTATTGGTGAAGGCCTTATTGATGGCGATAGGGTGTCGAGGACAGAGAGGACATCGTCGGCGGGCTCGGCCATTACCGCGCCGTCACGAATGAGGCCATTGGTGCCCCGCGCGCGTGGGTCCTGTACCGCGCCGGGGACAGCAAACACTTCGCGGCCCTGATCGGCGGCGAGGCGTGCGGTAATCAACGAACCGGAACGCGGCGACGCTTCAACAACAACGACCCCGCGCGCCATCCCCGAAATGATCCGATTGCGGCGCGGAAAGTGCCGTGCCGTCGGTTGCGTGCCAGCGGCAATTTCCGAAATTAATGCGCCTTCGTCGCGAAGCCTTTCGTAGAGATGGGCGTTTTGGCGCGGATAAATGACATCCACGCCACCGCCCAGAACGGCCACGATGCCGGTCTGTAGCGCCCCCCGGTGAGCCGCCGCATCAATGCCGCGCGCCATCCCCGACACTACCAGGTATCCGCCCGCGCCGATTTCCCGCGCCAAGACTTCTGCAAAGGTCTGGCCGTTTATTGATGCGTTGCGGGCGCCGACGATGGCGACGGATTTCTTTATAAGCAACGCTATGTTGCCGATGACGCTGAGTACCGGGGGCGCATCGACGAGAACTGCTAGCCGTGGCGGATATGCCGTCTCACCCCAAAATATTACTTTCGCACCGACTTTGCGGTACCCGGCAATTTCCTTAGTGGCGGCCGCCTCGCTGCATACCTTAGATGCTTTGCCACCGCCTTTCCCGGTCATTTCCGGCAGCGCTTCCAATGCGGCCTCGGCGGTTCCGAAGCGCGCAATGAGTTGCTGAAAGGTGACCGGCCCGACGTGTGGGCTGCGGATCAATCTCAGATGATGCAATCTTTGCTTATCCGAGAAATTATTTTATACTTCATCACGCATAAGATGCAATATGTCAAATAATGGTAGACTTGGTCAACGGCCTTCGAAACCGTACGTGCAACGCAGTCGAGAATTAGGGTTTGTCTGTATTCTTCGCCGGCGCGTCGTCAGATTGATCTTTTGGTTCGCTCTTGGCGCCGATTTTCGTTTCCTCGCCGCGAATGAGGCGGAGGATATTTTCCCGATGGCGAATTATCGACAGCATGGCCAAGCCGCCGGCCATAACCGCCATGGGGCGACCGACCAGCCATTCCGCGTAAAACGGCGCGGCAGCAAGCGCGCCGAGTGCTGCTAAAGATGAATACCGGAAGATGCCGGCAAGCAATAGCCATGTCGCACAGGCGCTGACGCCGACAGGCAGCGAGCCCATCAACAAGACCCCAAGAGTTGTTGCCACACCCTTGCCACCGCGAAATTTTAACCAAACCGGAAAGTTGTGGCCGATGACCGCGCTAAATCCGGCGATCAGCCCGGCTTCAAATCCCCAGAAATGCAGGGCGACCCAGGCCGCCGCCGCACCCTTGCCCGAATCACAAACCAAAGTGAGCAATGCGAGCGTCTTGTTGCCGGTCCTGAGCACGTTGGTAGCGCCGATGTTCCCCGATCCGATTTCGCGGATATCGCCGACACCGGCAAGACGTGTCAGGACAAGACCGAACGGAATGGAACCCAACAGGTAGCCTAGTGCCGCAGCGATGCCTTCGGAGGTGCCGAACGCGTCCACGTTCAATCTTCCAAATTGAAAACGGTGCGGCCGTCGATGACAGTCTGGAGGACACGGCCTTGAACGGGACGACCGTCAAACGGTGAGTTTTTTGATTTGGAATGCAGCCGCGCGTCGGTGACTTTCCAGCCCCGGTCGGGCTCAAACAGGATCAGGTCGGCGCGCCGGCCTGCCGCCAGTTGTCCGGCGGACAGTCCCATGAGCGCTGCGGGCTTAGAGGTAATGAGGCCAAGTGCTGTGAGGATATCCAGGTGCCCGTTGTGGACCATCTCAAGCGTCACCGCCAACAAAGTTTCCAATCCGGTGCCACCGAAGGCCGCTTCGCCGAAGGGCAGGCGTTTTGATTCTTCGTCCTGAGGCAGGTGATCGGATGCGATTGCATCAATGGTGCCGTCGGTGATGCCAGCTATCACCGCCTGGCGATCCGATTCGTCGCGCAATGGCGGGGACAATTTGGCGAACGAACGGTAATCGCCGACCGCCATTTCATTGAGCGCGAAGTAGGGGGGCGCGGTGTCACACGTGACCGCAAGTCCCGCCGCTTTGGCGCGGCGCACCGCCTCAATGGATTCAGCTGTTGATAAATGCGCGAAATGCAGGCGTCCGCCGGTCAGTTCCGCCAACCGCAAGTCGCGGTCTACCATAATGACTTCAGCCTGTTTGGGGATGCCGGTGAGACCAAGGCGTGTCGCTGTTTCACCGGCATTCATGGAACCTTCAGCGCTGAGGCTGCGCTCTTCTGGATGCTGAACAATCAGCAAGCCGAAGGAACTGGCGTAGGATAGTGCACGGGTCATTACCAAGGCATCAGCGACACCACGCAACCCATCAGTAAAGGCGACCGCACCGGAATCTGCGAGCATCGCCATTTCTGTGATTTCTGTGCCTTTTAGGCCCTTCGTGATGGCGCCGTAGCAATAAACCTTTGCAAGCCCGAGCAGTCGCGCGCGCCGGGCAACAAATTCTACCGTCGACATGTCATCGATGACTGGGTCGGTGTTGGGCAAGCAGACCATGGTTGTCACGCCGCCGGCCACCGCGGCGCGACCGGATGTGACCAATGTTTCCTTGTGTTCTTCGCCAGGCTCGCCCGTATGCATCCGGATATCGACCAGGCCGGGCGCCAAGCAGGCGCCGCCACAATCCATCACCTGGGCATCATCGGGTGTACCGTCAACAAACAGCCCGGCGCCGACGTCGATGATCTCTTTGCCGCTTGTCAGAACCCCGCCCATGGCATCCAACCCGCTGGCGGGATCAAGCAAGCGGGCGTTGGTGTAGGCGACCTTGCCGGGGGTTTTGTCGTTGACCGACATGCGTTGCGTTTCCCTACAAGTTACTATCGACGGGGCGATCCAGATTTTCGGTGAGGATTTCCAGGCATGCCATGCGCACCGCAACCCCCATCTCGACCTGTTCGCGGATGACGCTGCGGCCGAAATCGTCGGCCACCTCGGCGTCAATTTCCACTCCCCGGTTCATCGGCCCCGGATGCATGATCAAGGCGTCCGGCTTAGCGTTCGCCAGTTTCGCGTAATCCAGACCGAAATAGGCGAAGAACTCGCGCTGGGAGGGTAGAAAACTGCCCTGCATCCTTTCGTGCTGGATACGCAGCATCATCACGATATCGCAATCCTTGAGGCCTTCGTCCATATCATAGAAGACCTCGGCGCCAAGCCGCTCGACGCCCGGGGGGATTAATGTTGCGGGCGCGATGAGCCGGACCCGCGCCCCCATAGTGTTCAACAAGTGAATGTTCGAGCGCGCCACTCTGGAATGCACGATGTCGCCGCAGATGGCCACTGTCAGGCCTTGCAAGGTGCCGCGCCGGCGGCGAATGGTCAGGGCATCCAACAGAGCTTGGGTCGGGTGTTCATGGCTGCCGTCACCGCCGTTGATGACTGCGCAATTGACCTTTTCCGACAACAATTTAACGGCGCCTGATTCCGGGTGCCTGACGACCAGGACATCGGGGTGCATGGCGTTC
Source organism: Rhodospirillaceae bacterium (assembly GCA_018665815.1). Classification (GTDB taxonomy): domain Bacteria; phylum Pseudomonadota; class Alphaproteobacteria; order Rhodospirillales; family Casp-alpha2; genus UBA3470. The sequence continues at coordinate 4,018 of JABJBP010000115.1, read as the reverse complement.
AGCGTCATCGCCGTATCGATCAGGGTTTCGCCCTTTTTGATCGAGCTTGTCGCCACCGACATATTAATGACATCGCCGCTTAGGCGCTTGCCGGCCAATTCGAAAGACGTGCGGGTACGTGTTGAATTCTCGAAAAACAAATTGATGATGGTGCGACCGCGCAAAAGGCTTTGTTTCTTGTCGGCCTGGCGGTTCTGTTCGACGTAAGTTTCCGAACGGTCCAGAAGCGCTGTGATTTCAAGGGGCGAAAGGCCTTCGATACCGAGTAAGTGACGGTGCGGGTAGATGGATTGTTCCGTCTGGCCGTTCATAGGCGCGCACTATAAGTTCGCACGAACGCGCAGGCAAGCCCACAAGATGCGTTGCGAAAGCTTGGGTCGCTCCTGACCTTTCGTTACAGTGAGCGTTCAAATCCACCATCGGATCCAGGTAAGACGGGCGGCGAATAGGGGTTAGGGGAAAATGCCGGAATTCCAGGAGATTCGGGGCCGCCTGGGCACCGTTTTCGAAAAACGGGTGACCTTTATTGTCGGTGCCACGCGGTGGGGCACGGCCTGGGTTCAACAATGCCTGGATGCACACCCTGATGTTTGCGCCAAGGGCGAGGGGCATTTCGCCGATATTTTATTCCCCCGAGTCGCCGAATTGATCGATGAATACAACTCCCAATGCGACAAAATCGGCAACCGTTTACAGGTTGCCGGATTGCCGGGAAACGCCGCAGGGTTTTCCTATGATGATGTGGATCATTTGTTGCGCACGGCCGTCGCACTGATGTTCCAGCGATGGCTCGCCGCTGGCGACGAAATGTGCATTGTCGAGAAGACGCCTGAGCACGTCGTCTCGATGGATATTTTGGCCCGCATCGTCCCGGATGCCCGGTTTATTCATGTTGTCCGCGATGGCCGCGATGAAGCGGTCGCCGCCTGGGAATTTAATTTGGGTTTGAGCAAGGGTGAGTTTCCAAGAACTTATCCAACCTTCGCTGATTTCGCCGAGGTTTTCGCCGGCAACTGGAACCGCAGCATCGACGCGGCCCGGCGTTTCGCCCGTATCCACGGGCCGCGTGTCCTTGATATCTCCGCCGAAGACATCACCAACGAGCCCGGTCGCGAAGCGGAGCGTCTGTTCCGGTTTCTGGGTATAGACGCCGACGCCGATATGATACGCGCCTGTGCCGACACCGCTTGGGACATCGCGCCGCTTGATCTAGAAGCCGGGTCTTGGCGGCAAGCCTTCGATGACGCTGCTGACCGCGCCTTCATCCGCCAGGCCGGCGAGCTGTTGAAGTTGCTGGGATATCGCCAGTAATTGCGAAATCCGAAATATTGTTGATTATGTCGCTGCCGACATTCACGCTGCCTGGGATTGATTTAACAAGTTGACGGCTGAGCCCGACCGGAACCAGCCCAACTGGCTTTCGCTGAACGTATGATTGAGCCGCAGTGTGTCCGTGCTGCCATCGGCGCGGCGGACAGTGCAGGTGACGGGTTTGCCGGGTGCCAAATCGTCTTGGCCGGTGAGATTAAGCCGGTCTTCGGCACCGAGGCTGTCATAGGCGTCGGGGTTTTGGAATGTGAGTGCAAGAAGGCCTTGTTTTTTGAGGTTGGCTTCGTGAATGCGGGCGAAGCTTTTGGCGATCACGGCAACGCCGCCCAAAAGGCGTGGTGATAGGGCCGCGTGTTCGCGGCTTGATCCCTCGCCGTAATTGGCATCGCCGACAATCACCCATTTCCGCCCAGCCGCTTTATAGATACGCGCGACATTGGCGACGGTGTCCGTGCCCTTGTTGCCCAACACGTTGATGGCGGTACCGGGCTCATCGGTGAACGCATTGGTGCCACCGGACAATAGATTGTCGCTGAATTTGTCCAGATGGCCCCGCAGCTTCAGCCAAGGACCGGCCGGCGAAATATGATCCGTCGTGGTTTTGCCTTGGGCCTTAATCAAGTTCGGTAAATCTTCGAAGTCATTGCCGTCCCAGGCCGGCCAGGGTGTCATAACCTGCAGGCGGGGGCTCGCCTCATCAACGTTGATGCTGAGACCGGTGCCGTCGTCCGGCGGCGGAAAGCCTGCGTAAACTGGCCGTAGAAGTGATCGTTGAAGCCTATGAAGAGTTGCCGGGAGCGACGACGGTTATGTCTTTGAGCGGCTAACGCGCCACGATGGTTATGCCGGAACCAATCAGCATCGTGCCGACGGCCTGATTGAGACGTTTCGTCAGGCATTGGGGTCCGATGAATTGTCGGGTGCTAATCGCGAGCACCATATAACTGCCGTAAACGAGGCTGGACACGCCGATCCCGATGGCTGATACGGCGAAGAAATTACCAATGGCGATAGCCGTCATGTCGACGAAGGTCGGTAGTATCGCACCGAAGAATAAAATTGCTTTGGGATTTCCCAATGTCACCAAGAGGCCAAGACCGACATCGCGTTTGGTGTCGCGAACCAAAGTTTGAAGTGTCTCCGGCGGTTTCGATGCTTGCCGGAACGTCTGAATTCCGCGCCAAATTAGATAGGCGCCACCGGCATACTTGATGGCTTCGAAGAACGGCCCCAATGCTGATGCGATGGCGATTAGTCCGAGGAACGCGATTGCCAGGAATATCAGGTCGGCCAAAATCAAGCCGGCAATGACGGCGCCACCGGCCTTGGTTCCCGAAGTCAATGTACGGGCTAGTACCACAGCCAAGCCCGGGCCCGGCAGCAGCGCCCAAAAGGCCATGACCAAGCTTAAAGTGATGGCGTTGCCAAAGCTCATTGATCACACGTTCCGAATGTTGACGACGCAGGTGCCGAATAGCATGCCCGTCTCAATCGCTTCGTTGGCGGCGATCATGTCGGCGAAATCGAACCGTGCGCCGATGCGATGGGACAATTTGTTTTGTTTCAGCAAATCTCCGATGCAGGCGAACGCCGCGTCTTTTGCCTCATCGGGCATGCCGAAAATGGCGAAGGGCCGGATTGCAATGTTCTTGAACATGAATTCGTAGAATGGGATCACCGGCGTGGGCTCGGCATCGGATCCATAAGAGGTGATCAGTCCATTCTCACGGATCAGATCAGCGCTGCTGGCAATGTTGGCCCCGAAGGCGACATCGAGAATCCGATCGACACCCCGGCCTTCGGTGACACCCATGACACAGGCCTTTATGTCATCGTCGCGGTAATTGAGGGCATGATCAGCGCCGAGGTCAGCCAAATGGCTTACCTTCTCTGCTGAGCCTGCCGTGGTGATCACGGTGGCCCCAGATGCCTTGGCGATTTGGACGGCATAGCGGCCAACGCGGCCGGCGCCGCCGGTGATCAATATGGTTTGACCGTCAATGCCATCTGGCGCGTCGGCAAAAACGCCGCGGTGCGCGGTGACGGCGGGCACGCCCAGGCATGCGCCATCTTCGAAAGATTGGTTGTCCGGGAGGGGGTGGGTATAGCGGGCGGGCAGGATGCATGTTTCGGCCGCCGTTCCGAAGGGGCGCATGGCCTGGGCGCCAAACAGCCAGACCCGCTCGCCGACGCGGGCCGCATCAACGCCCTCGCCAACAGCGTCAATGACGCCGCTGCCGTCGTTGTTGGGAATAATACGCGGGAACTGACCAAGTTCCCGACCGCGTTCGCGGCGCTTCCAATCGGTGGGATTGATGGCAGAGCACGCCATGCTCACCCGAACTTCACCGGAGCCAGGCTCGACCGCGTCCATCTCGCCCAATGTCAGAACATCAGCCGCCTTGCCGGCGGTCTCATACCAATACGCACGCATGCGTTTCTCCCTAAGGTGTCAGGCTCCAAATTGCCAACGGCATTGTGAACAGCGCCGCTAAGGTCGACAAGGCGATGATCGCCGACATCATCTCGCCATCGCCGCCCATTTGGCGGGACATGACGTAACTGGATGCGGAAACTGGAAGCGCAGCGAATAGCACGGCGACGGATAGGGCGATGCCGCTGACCCCGAATAGACCGCAGACGATAACCGCCAGGAACGGCATGATGGCCAGTTTAATCGCGACTGCTG
>JABJBP010000114.1 GCA_018665815.1 Rhodospirillaceae bacterium | reverse complement strand
TGCGCCGGCTAAAATAGCCAGCATCATCGTCGGCAGGAATGCCAATTCAGCCTTGGCGACGCCGACGTTTTCAACGCGCCGTGCGATCTCCTTCGGGCCATAGGGGTCAAGGTTGGTTGATGAGGGGTCATTTTGCATAAGTTAAAGGTAATGACACCGGCGGTCTTATGCCTTGATACAGGTCAATTCTTGGATCCGCTCAACGGTCCTCAGGCCACGTCTTGCCCAATGTCATCACTGCATTCACAGCATTCAATTTGCGGCGCGACTTCAAACAACCCAATACCTCGCGGTTGGCGATGGTTTGCCCGGCAATTTCAATCGCCCGCAAACGTGGGTCGGGGGTGATCTCGGTGGAAAATACGAAACCTATGCCCAGGCCCGCCGCGACGGCCTCAATTACCGCCTCGCGGCTGCCTAATTCCAGGGTTTCGCCAAGCGAGACGCTGGCGCGCCTAAGTGCCCGCTCAAGGTTCTTTCGCGTGTTTGAGGCAGGTTCACGCAATATCGTAGGCTCGCCGGCCAAGGCTGTGATTGGGATTTTGCGTCGCGATGCCAACGGATGATTGGCGCTGACCAATGCGGTCAGATTGCCGACTTGCAAGTCTACGCTGGTGATGCGCGGGTCTTTCGGCGCATCGGCGGCGATGGCGGCGTCGGCCCGACCTTCCAGCAGATCGCGCCAGGCCGCTTGGGCATTACCGAGACGCAGCGTAATTGTCACCCCGGGGTGATGTTCGCGGAAGGCGGCGATCAACCGCGTCGCCAGATGGGGACCATCGGCGACAAGGCGCAGTTCGCCGGCTTCCAGGTCGCGCGATGCATTGAGAAACCCATTGATGCGGTCATGCACCCCGGCCAGCTCGCGGGTCAATTGGAACAGATCTGCGCCGGCCTTGGTCATCTGCACACCGTCCTGGGCGCGGGCGAGCAGCTTCATGCCAAACTCTTTCTCCAAGTTGGCGACCTGGATCGTCACCGCCGGTTGGGTCAGGCCAAGGTCCTGGGCGGCGTCGGAAAAACTGCCCGCGCGGGCGACCGCATCGAAGGCGCGAAGTTGGGTTTCTCGCATTATCGTATAATATAAAAATAATTATAAAATATATATAAAAATATAAATTTGTTTATCATTCGTCACCCCGCCATAGTGCCAAACCAGGGTGTATTAAGGACGGGGTACGAAACATGGAACAATCAGCATCGCGCGCCACGGCGGTCTTTCCCGCCGGAATTTCAAACGGTGAATACGGCCTGCCCGAAGACCGTATCGTGGTCATGGAAAAAGGCCAGGGTTGCCGGCTTTGGGACACATCGGGAAAGGAGTTTTTGGACTTTTCCATGGCTTGGGGATCGTGTCTGGTCGGCCATGCGCGGCCCGAAGTGGTGGATGCCGTCGTCACCCAGGCTTCCATGGGATCGAACTTTGCTTATCTGAACACCCACGTTCTGGCCTTGGCCGAGGAAATCCAACGTGTCAGCCCGGCCGCCGAGCGGCTGCGGTTTTGCGCGTCAGGAACGGAAGCCACCATGTATTGCCAGCGTCTGGCCCGGGCCTGTTCGGGGAAGCCGAAAATCTTGAAATTCGAAGGCGCCTATCACGGCGCCAACGAGGCCGGCGTGACCAGCCTGTTTCCCACCAAGCCGGCGGCCTACCCGGCACCTGAATTGACCAGCGCCGGCACGCCCGCGATGGCTGAATACCTGCTGGTCGCCCCTTACAACGACGCCGAGGCGGCGGCCCGGATCATTGCCGAGAACGCGCATGATCTGGCCGGCGTGATCATGGAGCCCCTGCAGCGCTGCACCAAACCAATGCCTGGGTTCTTGGAAGCCGTCCGCGATGTATGTACGGCGAACGGCGTCTTGTTGATCTTCGATGAGGTCGTCACCGGGTTCCGTTTGGCTTATGGCGGCGCCCAGGAATATTACGGTGTCATTCCCGACCTTATTGCTTACGGCAAGGCGCTGGGCGGGGGCTATCCGATCGGGGCTTTCGGCGGTAAAGCGGAGATCATGGAATGGGTTAGCGAGCACCGCATCGGTGGCGATGATTATGTTTGGATGGCGTCAACGCTCGGCGGCAATCCCATATCGACGGCGGCGGCAAACGCCGCCTTGGGTGTGTTCCGCGAGCCCGGTACTTATGAATATCTGCGTGGCCTCGGTGCTTACATGCGCGACGGCCTGACACGGGTCCTGGAGACCCGCCAACTCAATGCCCAGGTGATCGGTGACGGGCCGCTGGCGCAAGTCGTGTTCTCCACCGATCCGGTCTTCGATTACCGCTCGACCCAGAAAGGCGACAGCACCAAGGGCCGGGCGCTGATGTTGGGATTGTTTGAGCGCGGTGTCTTTCTCAATCCCATGGGGACCAAACTGTATCTGTCATTGGCGCACGATGAACCGGTGGTCGATGACATGCTGGACCGGTTTGATGACGCGCTGGCAGCCATCTGAGGCGGCATCTCAATAAACTCAGTTTCGAGATGGGCGCGACCTTCACGGCGGGCATGAATTTCATGTTGGGCGTGGCGGGGCCAATTGCGATATAAAAGCGGATGCGTAACCGGCTTCGCCTCATTAGCGGCCTGATCCTTTTCACTTTCGTGCTCGGGCATTTCACCAATCACGCGATGGGCCTGATTTCTTTGGACGCCGCCGAGCGCGGCACCAAGATTTTCATCGCGCCTTGGCGCACACTGATCGGCACGATCATTTTGTTCGGTGCCGGTGTCACCCATGCCGGGTGCGCGGTGTGGTCGCTGTGGGTGCGGCGCAGCCTGAGACTCCCTGCCTGGGAACTGACCCAGATGATCTTGGGGTTTTCGGCGCCGCTATTCCTGGCCGCCCATCTGGCGGCGACACGGGGCCTGACGGAAACATCCAATTTCGATAGCAGTTATACGACGACTTTGATTTCGTTGTGGGTGGTATTGCCGTGGAGGGGCGTGCTGCAAGCCGTTGCCGCGATTGTTGTGTGGACGCATGCGTGTCTCGGGCTGCACACTTGGTTGCGGCTGAAGCCTTGGTATTTGCGCACCCAAGCGATCTCCTCAGGTATTGCCGTTGCGCTCCCGACCTTGGCATTGGCGGGTTATGTCGCCATCGGCAACGAAGTTCGCGATCGGGCTGCGGTGTTCGGCTGGACAACGCAAATGTTCGACAAGGCGGGCTATGAGACCTGGATGGCGAAATTCGTCGGCGATTTTGAAGCCCGTATGCAGATTGGCGTCTTGATTGTTCTGACTTCTGTGGCGGTGGCTCGGGTAGTCCGTGCTGGGATGCACCGGATCAAAAAGAAATCGAAACTTTATTACTCACCCGGCAACAAAATTGTCGAATTGATGCCCGACGCGACGCTATTGGAATCAATCCGCGGCGCGGCCATTCCGCATGCTTCGGTCTGCGGCGGGCGTGGGCGTTGCTCGACGTGTCGGGTGCGCATCGGGCGCGGCCTCGACAGTTTGCCGGCGCCTAGTGAAAGTGAGAGTGCGGTGCTGACGCGGATTACCGAATCCCCTTCCGTGCGCCTGGCCTGTCAAATCCGCCCGACAGCCGACATTGAAGTCGCCGCCCTATTGCCGCCCGATATCACGCCAATCCAAGTCGCCGCGAGCACGGATTACCACCAGGGCCGGGAATTGACGGTGGCGTTTCTGTGCGTTGACTTGCGCGGTTCGACCCGGCTTTGCGAAGACCGGCTGCCTTTTGACGTGGTCTTCGTGCTCAACCAATTTTTTGCCGAACTGTCACGTGCATTGGAAGAAACAAATGGTCACTACGCGCAATTCAACGGCGACGGTCTGATGGCAATTTACGGTCTCAGCGGCGATCCCCGGGCCGGCGCGAAAGACGCGCTGCGGGGGGCGCAGGCCATGCTCAGGCGCATCGAGGGCTTGAATGCACGCCTTGAAGGCGAGCTTTCCGAAGGCTTGCGGATTGGCATCGGCATCCATATCGGCGAGGCTATTGTCGGTTCGATGGGGCCGCCGGAAACCCCATTGTGTCGGCGCTGGGCGACAACGTTAACATTGCGGCGCGCTTGGAATCCCAAACCAAGGAGTTTGGCGTCCCCTTGGTCGTCTCCGCCGCTGTTGCCGAATTCAGCGGTGCCGATCTTGCGCCATTCGCGCGCCACACCGTCGCCGTCAAAGGCCGCCAGCAAAGCATTGAGGTCTACGCCGTCGATAACCCTGGCGCGATCACGATCACCGATCAGACAGCGGCTGCTGAATAGATTAATTGTGATGCTTGCGGGGGCGCCGGAGAAGTTTTATCTTGCGCCGCACAATCGGATGGGGCGTAGCCAAGTGGTCTAAGGCACCGCTTTTTGGTAGCGGCATCCGGAGGTTCGAATCCTCCCGCCCCAGCCATTTTAAAAATCGCTCTAAACTGCAAGTTTAGGGCGTTTTTTATAGGTACTATGGTACGCAGAACCGCAGAAAACTGCGAAAAACCCAAAAACAACTTTTTTCCTTTCTTTGTTTCAATGGCTTACATGACACCTGCTAGAGACAAAAGTTACCCAAAAACTGGCTGTTTAAGCCGTTTTGACTAATTATACCCCATACCATCCCGCATTTCTATGTGGCGGGCCGCCTTTATTGGTTCACGAATTCCTACAATTAACGCCGGGCTGCCAGTGACTGGTATCGCAAGCCGACCGGGTCTAATTTCGTCACGCTAGCCTCATTTTCAAGGAAACCCCATTGTCCACCGCCAACCCGATCCGCGTTATTGCCATTGTGTGCCTGGCTCAGACTCTGGCCCAGATCGGCGCCTATGCGGTACCGGCGTTGTTGCCGAAATTTATCGATGAGTGGTCGCTGAGCAACACGGAGGCCGGCTGGATCGCGGGTATCTTTTATCTAGGATATGTTTGTGTCGTGCCCGTGTTGGTGTCGCTGACCGACCGCATTGATCCGAAACGCATCTATCTTTTAGGTGTTAACCTGATTACGGCAGCCGGGTTGGGCTATGCCTATTTCGCCGATGGGTTCTGGTCGGCGCTGTTTTTTCGCGGGCTCTGGGGAATCGGCTGGGCTGGCACCTATATGCCGGGGCTGAAGGCCTTGAGTGATTTCGTCGAAGGCCCGCATCAGTCGCGCGCCGTCACCGCGCACGTCGCCAGCGTCGGTTTAAGCGGCTCGGCGTCATTCGTGATTGCCGGCACCATTGCAGAAACCTACGGCTGGCGTTGGGGCGTCGGCTTTGCCGGTATCGGCGCGGCCTTGGCCTTTGTCTTGATGGCTCTATTCCTGCCTGCCCGAAAGCCGCAGGCGATCGATAAGACAGGCCGCGCCTTGTTGGATTTCCGCCCGGTCTTGAAGAACCGCTCAGCCCTGGCCTATTCCATTGGCTACTGTGTGCACACGCTGGAAATGAGCGCACTCAGGAGCTGGGTTGTAACATTTCTGGCCTTCGTCGCCGTCTATCAAGGCACGGCATCCACAGGAATTGCCGGCTGGTTGACGCCGACAGTTGTGGGGACGGTTATGGGTTTGCTGGGCGTTTGGGCGAGCGTTTCCGGCAATGAGGTGTCGATGCGGTTCGGGCGCCGCCGGTTGATCTTGGCGGTGATGGCCCTGGGCGTTGCCTTGGCATCGGTCATTGGCTTTTCCGCCGGTGTCTCCTACACGCTGGCGACGGGGTTGGTGTTGGCCTATGCAGTGGTGATTTGGGCCGATTCGTCGTCGCTGACGGCGGGCGCTTCGGGCAGCGCGTTGCCCGGTCAGCGCGGCGCGACCTTGGCCGTCCACACAACACTGGGATATGCGGGTGGGTTCTTAGGGCCGTTGATCCTGGGCATGACCTTGGATTTCGTCGGCGGCGCCAGCCCCTATGGTTGGGGCATGGGGTTTGCGGCCATCGCTGTCGTCGTCCTCATCGGTCCGCTGGCCATGTGGATGTTGAAGCCAAAAGGATTGGAAGGCGACCGACCGGCCTGACGCGGGACTTCAGTCTTCGAAAAATTGCGTGAATTCCGAAACCGGCGCGCGCTCCGTTTCCAGGCCGTTCACATCGACGCTGTCATCGATGTAGCCGATCGACATGCCGCAAACGATGATTTCCGTCTCCGGGATCGGCAGGATGCGCCGCACCGGGCCGGGCACGTCGGCGAAAATTGCCTGCGCGCAGGTATGAAGACCGCGGGCCCGGGCGGCGACGGCAATGTTTTGTAGAAAAAATCCGTAATCCAGCCAACTGCCGACTTCCAACTCTTCATCGATAGAGAAGATCAAGCCCACCGGCGCGCCAAAAAAGTGGAAGTTCCGGTCGCGGAGCTGTTCCGCTTTTTCCATCTCGCCTTTTTTAATGCCGGCCAATCCGTACATATCCCAGCCGATTTTGCGCCGCCGGGCCTTGTAGACGGGCGGAAATTCATCGGGGTAATATTTCCAGTCGCGGGTGCCGATAGATTCCTGATCACCGTGCTTGGCCTCTAAAATGGCTTGGGTGAGAGCCTCTTTTTTGGCGCCGCGCGTCGCATATACCTTCCAAGGCTGCATGTTGGTGCCGCTGGGCGCGCGGCTGGCGACGGCCAAAAGATGTTCGAGCATCTCATGTGGCACCGGTTGGTCGGTGAAGCCGCGAACGGACCGCCGGCTGGTGATCGCCGCGTCCACGTACTCGGCGCCGGTCTCATCGCCGGTCTCATTGCCGGCGGTGTGATGCAGTGTCAAATCAGTGTCATTGAAGTCGAACATTCTTGGTCTCCGTTGTGAAATCAGAGGACGCCATCGTCCTTTAGTTTGGCTATTTCGTCGGCTGTCAGCCCAAGCTCATCGCCGAGAATTTCGTCGTTGTGTTGGCCTTTCCGCGCGCCCGCATGGCGGACCTCCGCCGGTGTTTCAGACATGAACGGGAAAGCGTTGGTCATTTTGAGGGTTCCCAGATCTTCGTCGGCAATATCGACGATATCCCCGCGCGCTTGATACTGCGGATCTTCAAAGATTTGGTCGATGGAGTAGGCGGGTCCGATGGCGGCTTCAGCTTTCTCAAACTCATCAAGTACGACATTGAGGTCATGTCTACCAATCCAGCTCGATACGATGCCGTCGACCTCATCAATGTGTTCAACCCGGCTTTGCGGCGTTTGGAAGCGCGGGTCATTGGCGGCTTCGGCGCCGCCGCATAGTGTCAGCACGCGGGTCACGATGGCTGGTGAATTGGTCGAAATGGCAACCCAATGGCCGTCCTGGGTCTGGTACGTATTGCGCGGTGCGTTGTTTTTAGACCGATTACCCCAGCGCTTCTGAATGATACACAATTGATCGTACTGCAACGGCTGCGGGCCCATCACCTGAAACAACGGCTCGTAAATACTGAGATCAATGTATTGGCCTTTGCCGCTACCTTGCGCATCGCGATGATAGAGCGCGAACATGGTCGCAAAAGTGCCGTAGGCGGCGGCGATGCCGTCTGCTAAGCCGAAATTCGGCAATGTCGGCGGTCGATCAGGGTCGCCGGTGACGGCGGCAAAACCGCTGAACACTTCGGCGATGGTGCCGAACCCCGGACGGTTCTTATAGGGCCCGGTTTGCCCAAACCCGGTAACGCGCACCATGACGAGACGCGGATTGATGGCTTTTAAATCCTCCCAGCCGAGACCCCATTTCTCCATCGTTCCGGTACGGAAATTTTCGATCACTACATCGGCGGTTTTGATCAATTCCTTGAAAAGCTCTTGGCCTTTTTCAGTGCTGAAATTCAAGGTGATGCAACGTTTGTTGCGATTGGTCATCTTGAACCAAAGGCCGACGCCGTCTTTCATGTCACCGGTATTGCGCAGCACGTCGCCACGCGGATGCTCTACCTTGATGACATCGGCGCCAAAATCGCCCATCTGCATGCCGATGGTCGGCCCGGCAATGACCGTCGAGGCGTCGATCACCCGAAGGCCTTTGAGCGGTGGTGATTTATTCTCTGCCATGCAATGTGCTCAGGTCAGATCTGGTTCGGGGACGGCGAAATCATCGGGTTTCAGAAAAATTGTCGTCCGCTTGGCGAACCGTGGCAATGCTTCATTGAAGGCTTCGCGCCGATGCCAAAGCCGGGCGTTGTCCCACATGACGACGTCGCCATTGCGCCATGTGTGGGTGTAGACGAACCGGTCTTGCAACATGTGTGACTGTAAAGCTTCCATGAGTTCCTTGCCGTCAGTCTCGTCCAGGCCCTCGATGGCAATGGTCTTGTTGGGATCGAAGTAAATCGATTTTTGGCCCGTTGCTGGATTTTCCAAAACCATGGGATGTGACACTGGCGGCGTTTGCTCGTGGATCTTTTTCATAGCTTCGGGGGCGTCCTTGAAATCCCGCTGGGTCGACGATTTGGCCTTCATTGCGTACTTAGCCGTGGCGCGACGGCCTTCAAGCTGCTTCAAAAGATTATCGGGCAGCGCGTCATAGCCGAGCTTGGTGTTGCAGAACGATGTTCGACCGTCATCTTCGGGGACCTCCAGGGCATAGAAAATTGAGCCCGATGCCGGCCGTTCGCGATATATTTGGTCGTGGTGCCAATACACCTCATAGCTGCCGAGACCGCCCAAGGGCGTGCCGTCGGGGCGGCTCAGGCTGGTGATGTAGATAATTTCCGGATTCTGCGGGGACTGCATATCCTTGCGAACGATAATATCCAGGTCGCCAAATCCACGGCTAAACTCAAGGTGCTCACCTTCAGTCAAACTTTGACGCCGCAGCAATAAAAGCGGATCGCGCTGCCACAAAGCGTAGATGGCATCGAAAGTCGCCTCATCAAGGTTGGCGAGATCAACATCCAGGACCTCAAGCCCGAAACCATCTTTCAATGGACGTGTCCGCAATTCCATCCTCAAACCTTTCCCTGTTTTCCCCGGCAATCAGCGGTGAGCATCTTCGACAGCGCCGCACCCGAGGTCAAACATGAAACGTCTAATTTTCACGGAGCGAAACGAATAGTCGGCACCGTTCGTGGGACTCCGGTATAGTAGGTGCCATCCACTCTAATCGGGAGCCCACATCATGACGCATCCTGCATTTGAGGCCGGTAACACCGCTGTCGTCACCGGCGCCGCTCTGGGGATCGGCCACGCTGCCTGTTTGCGGTTCGCCGCCATGGGCATGAATGTCTGCATGGTCGATATAGACGGTGACGCATTGGAGGCGGCGCGCATCGAGGTCGCAGATGTGGCGCGCTCATCTGTGACCCGCTCGGTCGTTGATGTCGGAGATAGCGTCGCCGTGGCGGCTCTGGGTAAAGACGTGTTCGCGGAATTTGGCCGGGTCGATGTTCTCTTTAACAACGCGGTGACGCGGGTCGGTGGTGGTGTGTGGGGTGATGCGGACGAATGGCGGCGGTCCATGTACGTCAATTACTGGGGGCCGGTGAATGGGGTACGGGTCTTCGTGCCTCAGATGATTGAACAAAATTCACCTGGGTTAGTGATCAACGCGGGCTCCAAGCAGGGTATAACCAACCCACCGGGAAATGCCGCCTATAACGTCACCAAGGCGGCATTAAAGCATTATACGGAATCCCTGCAGCACGAATTGCGCAACACTGAAAAATGTCAAATTTCGTCGCATCTTCTTGTGCCGGGCTGGACCCGTTCGGAGGAAGAGGCCCAGGCCCGCGGCGCCTGGGTGCCGGCCCAAGTGGTCGACTTTATGATGGATGCGCTGGCGACGGGCGACTTTTACATCGTTTGCCCAGACGGTGAGACGACGGCTGAGATGGATAAAGATCGCATCCGCTGGGCGGCTGGCGACGTCTCGGAAAACCGTCCGCCGCTTTCACGCTGGCATCCGGATTTCAAAACTGCATTTGAAAGCGATTCCCGTTGATTGGTTTGGTCAACGTGCAAAAAAGCCTTCTGTCGCTTCAGGCTGGCTTGCGGCACCAGAATTTATACATAGCTCGAAATGTTTCCGGGTTGTCCATCTCGAATTGATCCCAGTTCGCGAGTGACAATCCGGCCGGGTCACCCGGATACGCTTCGCGGTAGGACAATTCCACGGACTTGTTGACGCTGAACCCAAGAAATTCCAGCCCCAAATCCTCCATGGTGTTACTCAGTTCGGGGATCGATGTTCGGTGCTCTTGGGTATGAAATACAAGGTCTCGGCAACCGCTCAGGCTAAAAAAATCAATTGTTTTAGAAATTGTCGCACCATCGTCGCCGAGACGTCCTCGCAAGACTTGGTGTCGAAACTGGCGAATATCGTCATTCGAAGCAGTGAGCCCCTCGGAGGCGATAGCAGCGCTTAAACGCACGATATCGGCTCTGGCAATCTCGCTATAAAGCCCCAACATCATGACCCCGCCAGGTTTCAAGCAATCTGATAATTTGTGCCAACCGGCTAATGGGTCGGCCATGTGATGCAGGACACCCATACATTCGATAACATCGAATTTCCGTGCCAATTGATGAGCATCGAGAATATCCGCCTGCATGAAGCGAATATTCGGTGTGCCGTAGGCCGCAGCTTTCCGCGATGCGTAGGTGAGGCTGGCGCGGCTTAGATCAATTGCCAAGGTCTGAGCGTTGAGACCGTAAGCGTGAGCACTTTGGATGGCTTGGCGACCGGTACCGCAACCGGCAATCAAGACATGAAAGGGGGCGTCAAAAAAATCCGTTCCAACGGTGCCAACGAACTTCTCCAAATGCGGTCGCTTGCTCGCCAGTGACGGCAAATTGAGTTTGGTCCAGCGTGGATAGGGTGAGTTCTCGTATTGCTGGGCGACCTGATTTGATACGCCGTTTTTGAGGGGGCACAAGACCGGCAAGCTGTTTGCGAGTGCAGCTTCTTGATCGCGTTCTGCACGCCGTGCCGCGATCACCTCGCCGAAACGATCTGGCGCCAATGCCGCGCCGACCATGAAAGTCGGCAGGTCAATCAACCGCTCCAACGGCTCATAAAGGGCGTGAATGAGCGGCGGAATTTGATTGTCGACATCGTGACGGTAAGCATGCTCTTCGACCGTTTCATGCCACACGTGCTCGGAGTTTAAGCACTGCTGAAACAGTGCTAAGGCGAACCCGGCGACCGGCTCCTCAAGTAGGCGCTCCGGCGGCCAGGCGAGAAGCAACTCGCGGCGAAGAGCGCAAAACAAGTTTTCCAAATCCGGGACGCGGTTGATGCCGTGAGCGAGGCTCAAACGTAGGAGTTCATGAGTGAAAAGCGATTGATCGGAGTGGCCGAGACCGTCTTGCGCAGCGGCCTGCCAATTGCATTCGCGGCCCGTCGCGATTAGGTCGACCAATGGCGGTTCTACAGTGCACTTTGAAAAACCAACGCTGGCGATGGCGTGAAGATCGCATCGATCGCAGGCGAAAGCGGCAACCAATCCGGCCATCGGAAGGGCTTGCGGTTCGGCCAATTCGAACTGCGCGACGATTTCGCTCAGCCGCTCAGCCGACGGTCTTTGACTGGGGTTGAAGGCCAGCGCCAAAGCAAAACATTGGGCGGCGGCTTCGACATCGCCACTGGCAATGACGATCTCCCCCAGATTGTGATGGAGTTCCGCGTCGTTGGGGTGGGATTTGATGGCTTTCTTTAAATGGCGCTGGGCGGCTCGTAGATCGCCACGCTCGGCCGCCGCCCATGACGCACGTACCGCTTCTCCTCGATCAATCGGTGTGGTTCGGCTTCGGCGATTCCGCTTTTTCGAATCCCGCTGTTTTCTAGTCGCCACGGACAAGTTTCAGCGACACGGAATTCATGCAATAGCGCAGGCCCGTGGGTTGCGGACCGTCGGGAAACACGTGGCCTAAGTGCGCGCCACATTTGGCGCAGAGCGTTTCGGTTCGGCGCATGAACAGGCTGTTGTCTTCTTCATCATCGACGGCGCTGTCGTCGACGGGCGCGAAAAAGCTCGGCCAGCCGGTGCCGGAATCGAACTTGGATTCGGAAGAAAACAGGGGGTGACCGCAGCACTTGCACACATAGGTGCCGGTCTCTTCACATTTGTCGTATTCGCCGGTGAACGGACGCTCCGTGCCTTTCTGACGGCAAACCTTGAATTCCTCAGGCGTCAATTGAGCCTGCCATTCATCATCCGATTTTTTAATTTTGTCCATTCTGAAGATCCTCCGAAATGCTGTCTTTCCGAATATGGGCGGCCATGGGAGATGGATCAAGATGGTCGCCTTCCACGCTTTAAAAAATCAATATCAGGAGGTCCTACACAAACCAACCTCACCGATCAAATGACGGCCGATCACAAATCGCTCATCGCGTTAGGGGCAACACTGACCGAAGGCTGATCGTGGTGCTTAGAACCGGCCGTCGTAGGCCTTGCGGCCGATGGGACACGCGATCACCGTGAAAGTCTCGGCGGCGAACGCTTCTGTTAGCGCGGCCTCCAAGGCATCACGGTTGTCGACCGTGACGCCGTGTCCGCCCATGGCGGTGGCGACGGCGGCGAAATCCGTGCCGCCGAAATCGACGCCGACGTTGTCCATACCGTCTCGGCGTTGCTTGATCTCAATCAGTGACAAGGATTCGTCGACAAACACGACAATCGGGAATGCTAAATTTTGGTCGCGAAGTGTCGCCAGCTCACCCAAGATCATTTCCATGCCCGCATCGCCGGAAAAGGCGATGACCGGCGTATCCGGGGCGGCGATCTTATGACCAGCGGCTAAGGGAACTGCCGTCCCCATGGTGCACAATCCCGTCGATTGCATGAGCCCTCGCGGCCCGTAACTTTCCCATTGCTGCGCCAACAATATTCTGTGCGCGCCCGTATCGACGGCGGCGACGCCTTCGCGGGGCAAGGATTTTCTGGCAACATCAATAACGGCGCCCGGGCCCCACTCGTCGTCTCGGGGGAACGCTGCCATCAGGTCAGCGCGGGTTTGCGCCGGCTCTGCGCCAGGCCAAACGTCGTTTCGCGTAACATCTTCTCTCAACGCATCAAGGCTGGCGCCGACATTCCCGATGAAACTGTGGCTGGCTTGATGCACGAAATGGGTGTTCGCTTCCGCCGAAAATTCAATGACCGCAGGGCCATTGGTGTCATTGCCGTCGCCTGGCATCCACGGGTCACACCATTCCGAGCGCATTTCAATGGGATCATAACCGGCCAAAATAATAGCGTCGGCCTTGTCGATCAGCGGCTTGATGATGGCGAAAGCTTTCGGCGACAGCCCATGTCCGCCAAGCGCTAGTGGATCATCTTCGGGCAACACGCCCTTGGCTTTGTAGGTGGTTAGTACCGGGATGGAAAATGTTTGTGCGAGGTTCGCAACCGCGTCCGCCGCATCGTGATGGAGAACATCAACACCGGCTATGATCAATGGTCGCTCGGCCTTCTCGAAGGCGGTGCGGGCGGCATCCCATTCAGGTCCGGACGCCGGCGCCATAGGGGCGCTGGCCGCACGTCTGATGGCTTGATTGCCGCCTTCTTCTGCCTTGGCCGCGGAAATGGGCACATCAAGATGGACTGGACCCGGCCGGCCTTCGGTGGCGATGGCGATGGCTTTTTCGATAGTCACGTCGACGGCCCCGGCGGCAACCGTGAAACTGGCCTTGGTAATCGGCCGCAACACACTGGTGTGGTCAAACACCTGATGAGTGAAGCGCTGCGCATCGGCGGCATCGACACAGCCGGTCAGGAAAATCATCGGCACCTGGTCCTGCCAAGCATTGGCGACAACATTGATGGCGTTGACGACGCCGGGGCCGACAGTGGCCAACAAAACTCCTGGCGCGCCGGACGCATGATGCGTGCCTTCGGCCATAAAACCGCCGTTGTTTTCATGTTTGACCAGATGGAAGGCGATGCCCGCATCCTTCAAACCATCCATTAAGGATAGGACTTCGCCACCGGGAATGCCGAAAGCGTGCCGGCAGCCCGCTTCAAAGAGCTTGCAGGCGATAATATCTGCAGTGCGGCTCATTCTGTGCCTACCTTTGTCGCCGCCTTGGCAGCGGCCAGCTTGGTGAATCCATCTCGGGTCTGCGGCAGCTTGGCATCGAGAATTTTGCTCGCCACTAGGGTTCGGAGCACCTGTGCGGTACCGCCACCAATCGTGAACATGCGTGCATCGCGAGCCATACGTTCAAGCGGCAGATTGCGCGAATAGCCCATGGCGCCATAGACCTGTAGGGCGTCGTTGGCGACCTTGATGGCCATATCGGCGGTGAACACCTTGCATTGCGCCGCCATCAACGGATCGGGAAAACCAATCTGCGTGCTCTCGGCGCTTGTCGCCGCTGAATAAACCAGACCGCGCGCCGCTTCCAATTGGATCGACATATCGGCGAGCATCCAATGCAGGCCTTGAAATTCATAGATCGGCCGACCGAACTGCTCGCGGGT
This sequence comes from Rhodospirillaceae bacterium, assembly GCA_018665815.1. GTDB lineage: Bacteria > Pseudomonadota > Alphaproteobacteria > Rhodospirillales > Casp-alpha2 > UBA3470. The sequence goes on along the minus strand of JABJBP010000114.1, from coordinate 25,992 downwards.
TTGCGAATAGCCCAGCGCCAACTCATAGGCGCCTTGGGCGATACCCAGCGCCACCGTGGCGGCGCCGACGCGTTGTGTGTTATAGGCATTCATGAGGCCAGCAAAACCGCGCCGGATGCCTTCCGGCGGCGTAATCATCATTGATGCCGGAACTTCCATGTCTTCCATGATGATCTCGGCTTCAGGGATACCGCGTAGCCCCATGGCCGGTTCGCGGTTGCCGATGCTGAGGCCCTTTGTCTCCCCCCGGATTGCCAGAAACCCTCCGATGCCTTGTTCTTCGCCGTCTTCGAAGACCCGGGCAAAAATTAGATGGAGCTTGGAGACGCCGGCGCCGGTGATCCAGTGCTTTTTGCCGTTCAGCACATAGACCTCGCCTTTCTTGTCGGCCCGTGTCGACATATCCGTCGCCGCGCTGCCAGCATTGGGCTCGGTGATGCAGATCGCCGGCTTGTCGCCGGACAGCACCAGTTCGGCGGCGATTTTGCGCTGTTCATCAGAGCCGTATTTCATCACCGCGCCAATAGCGCCCATGTTGCCTTCGACACAAATGCGTCCCGTGACACCGCAAACCTTCGCCATTTCTTCGACGAGAAGAACCGTATCCATATAGCTGGCCCCTTTGCCGCCGTAGGCTTCGGGGATGGTCATGCCCATGAAACCGGCTTTGGTCAGCTTTTCGACGTTGTCCCAGGGGTATTCCTCGGTCCGGTCCACCTCGGCGGCACGGGGCGCAATTTCACGCACGGCCAAATCCCGGATGCGGTCGCGCAGGTCCAATTGTTGGGGATTCAGTTCAGCCATCGTCTCAAACTCCTTGAAGGGCGTCGGATCGGTGCAGCGGATGTTCGAGGCATCCTAACGCCGGCTATAAAATAAAAAAAACGAATAATCTTGAAGGTTTACTTGAATATTGTTCAAGCAATTGATGCCCGCGCGCAGGCCGCTATAAGGGTTTCGTACAGGGCTTTGACCATGTCGATCTTGGCGTTCTCGCTACGCTCGATCAGGCCAATGTTGCGCATCAGTGGTGGGTCGCCGAACGGCACGGCGCGGACGTTTTCGGGGAACGGCTCGGCCATGGCACGCATCGGCGCAATGGAAACGCCGAGGCCACGCGATACCATGCCGGCAACGGCTTCCAGGGAATCGATTTCCATGCCGGGCCGGACATGAATGCCGCGTTCGCGCAGGTGTGTGTCGATCAAACGCCCGGCCCAGGCAAAGCGTTTGAATTGGAGAAACGGCAGCGATTCCAAAAGCGCGCGATCTGGCTCACGATCCGGCCCCATTGGTGTGTGTTGCGGCGCAATCACCATCAAGGGCTCGCTGACGATGGGGTGCCAGCTCAATCCTGCCGCCAGATGTGTCGGCTCACTTACGACGGCGACATCCAAGCTGCCGCGGCGCACCGCCTCGGCCAGGTCCGCGGACAAATCGCTGGTGACACGGATGCGAAGTTCCGGGTGTGAAGCTCTCAGCGCCACCAGCGCATCAGGGAGAATACCCGTCAGAGCAGTGGGAATGGCGCCGAGCTCGAGGCTGCCGACAACTCGTTCACCGCGCAAGCTGTCGGTCAAGCCATCACAGAGGCCGATGATTTCCCGCGCCTTCTCAACCAAGGCTGTGCCTTGGGTATTGAGCAACGGCGGCCGTGTCGTGCGGTCGAACAAGGTTGTCTGCAATTGGTCTTCCAACGCCTTCACATGCAAGCTGACGGCCGACTGGGTGAGACCTATGGCGTCGGCGGCGGCCGCGAAACTCTTGTGTTCGGCGATGGCGACCAAAGTTTTCAGATGGCGAAAATCCATGTCCGAACATTAACGCCGCCGGGGCCGCCCGGCAAAGCCGCTAATCGGGACCACTATTGAGAGGCCGGGCTCGGCGGCGTATGTTGCCGCGAGAGCCGTAAATTACCGGATAGCGAACAAAGGGTTAGCGGATGGCAGATCGCGGATCGGGGCGGCGCAGTATCGTCTGGATGATTTTGGCGCCAACGCCGATTATTGTCGCGATCAGCCTTGTTGTGGTCGCCGTGTTGATTCCCATCTTAGTGGAACGGAAAGTCAACGAAGTGGCGCAGACGCCGGCGCGGAACTGACGTGTCTCAACCAGTTTGAGGACGCGGGACCAGTCGTCTTCGGACAGGTCCGAAAGCAGCGTGATTTCCTCGAGAACGACATTTTCCGATGCTGTTGCCGTATAGTCGAACAGGCCCATTCACTCCCCCGGGGTGCAATTTTTCTTAATAGCGGATTATCGCTCGATCCAAAGAAAGATTAGACCGAAAAATTATCATTGAGAACACTCGAATTGGCATTGCGTCGAACTTTTTTTCACCGCTGGATCGGCAGGGGCCTCGGCTGGTTTTTCATGCGTCGGGATCGAGGGAAATATCGACCATCAGGGCACCGGCAAGTTCCTCCAAGGCATCACGTAAGGCGGTGTTGTCGGCGCTCTCGGGGACCCGGACGCGACCTTTTGCATGAAACAATCTGCCGCCGCCCATGGGGGCTTCTTCCAATTCGGTTTTCATGTTCTCAACACTGACACCGCGCTCCGCCAGACAGCTTGAAACTTCATGCAGGATGCCGGGGTGGTCGGGGCCGACAAAATCCAGCACCAAAACTCGGCCTTCTTGTTCCGTCAGTTCGCCGACGGTTTCAACAACCATTTGAAAGCCGTCTTCGTTCAAGGCTGACAAGGCGCTCTCAAGTCCTGCCGCCTTGTCATCGGGAACCGTCACGCGCGCCACGCCGGCAAACTTCTCTGCCAAGTGCGCCATCCGGCTTTCCAGCCAGTTGCCGCCGGCGTCGGCGACGGCTTCGGTGATTCGTTCGACAACGCCCGGTTTATCCGTGGCGATGAAGCTTAATACCAATCTTTTGACCATGACCATTCCCCAATGCCTGCAATCCCTATTGCCGCAAGCCTACCAACAACAATCATATTTCGAAAGTTTGCTGTCAGGTCGCGCGGCCGGGATAGGGCGGATCAAATGAGAAGGTCGCGGGCGCCAGTTCACATGCGATATCGATGGCAAAGCCGCCCGCTGCCGCCATTTCGTTGATTTTCGCCGGTGGATGCTCGACGTATCCCATGCAGACGGCGGCGCCCACGGAATGGCCATATGCGGCGGATGTGATCTGGCCAACCGGCTGGCCATTGAAAATAATCGGCTCGCCGCCGATGGGATAGGCGCCTGGGTCAGTGCAAGTGAGAAACGCCAAATGACGCGCCGGGCCAGCGTCACGTTGCCGGGCCAAGGCGTCGTGGCCAATGAAACCGGCGTTCTTTTCCAGTTTCACGGCATGGCCGAGGCCGGCTTCGAACGGCGTGTCGGCGGCGCTAATGTCGTGGCCCCAGGCACGGAACCCGCGTTCGACACGCAAACTGGTGAGCGCTGTCGTGCCGATATCCATAAGGCCTAAATCCCGGCCGGCGTCGGACAGCGCGTCGTAGACCCCAATGGCGAATTCGCTCGGGATATACAGCTCAAACCCCGCCTCGCCGGTGTAGGAAAGTCGCGCGGCACGAACAATGCCGTAACCGGCTTCAATTTCCCGGTGCCGGTAGCGAGGAAAGTTGGTCAAGCTGACATCATCGCCGCTAATCCGCGCCAATATTTCTTCGCTTTGCGGTCCGGCTACGCCCAGCACCGCGTACCCGGATGTCACGTCCGTCAATGTCGCACGGTCGTCGCCCTTGTGGCGGTTAATCCACTCGGTGTCTTTGACGGCTTGGCCAGTGCCGGTGACTAGAAAGTATTTGTCGTCGGTGATCTTGAAGATAGTCACGTCGCTTTCAATGCCGCCTTGGTCATTGAGCATGGCGGTATAAATAATGCGACCGGGTGCGACGTCCACATCATTGGCGCACAACCGTTGCAGCAGCGATGTCGCGTTGGGGCCCTCGACGATGAACTTGGCGAAACTTGATTGGTCGACGCAAACCACGCCCTTGCGCGCAGCCAAATGTTCGGCGGCGGTATTTTCGAACCAAGGCGGGCGACCGAAAGTGAGGTCATCGGCGATGGTTTCGCCCTCGGGCATGAAAAACTCGGCTCGTTCCCACCCGGCGCGCACGCCAAAGTGGCCGCCTTTTTGTGCGAGCCGTTCATGAACCGGCGTGCGGCGAACGCACCGCGCGGATTCAGGATGGCGTCCCGGGTAGCTGATGGCGTAATGCAATCCCAGTTCTTCGGGGATACGTTCATGCAGCATTCTCAGATTGCTCTGGAAGGGCGCGAAGCGCCGTACATCGACCTCCCAAAGATCCATGGTCGAGCGGCCTTCAATAATCCATTCCGCCAGGGCCCGTCCAGCGCCACCGCCCGACGCGACACCCACCGAGTTCATCCCGCAGCCCAAAAAGAAGCCGGGCAACTCAGGACTTTCCCCCAGCAGGAACTGTCCGTCCGGGGTAAAACTTTCTGGACCGTTCAACAGCATCCGGGCCTGCGCCGTCTCTAATGCGGGGATCCGATGCATGGCGTTTTCCAGCATCGGCTCGAAATGATCCCAGTCCTCGGTCATCAGATCGAAGGCGAAATCCTTGGGCAGCTTGTCCATGGGCAAGGGTTTGGCGTTGGGTTCAAAACACCCGACCAAAAGACCGCCGGTCTCGTCGCGGATATACAAATGTCCGCCGTGGTCCGAAAGCGTCGGCAGATGACCATCGATGCCGTCCATGGTTTCGGTCAGCAGATAAAAATGTTCACAGGCGTAAAGCGGCGCCGAGACACCGGCCAGTTTGGCCACGTCACGCGACCAGAGCCCCGCGCATAGCGCGACGGCCTCGGTGGTGATGCGGCCATGTTCGGTGATGACAGAGCTGATCCGGCCATTGGATTTTTCAAAGCCAGTGATTGCCGTATCTTCGAAGATGTGTGCGCCATGTGCTTTCGCGCCCTTGATCAATGCGGCGCAAACATCCGACGGGTTCACCCGGCCGTCATCCGGTGAGTACACGGCCCCCAAAACATCATCGATGCGGATCAGCGGCCAATGGCGGCCGGCTTCATCGGCACTGATGACCGCCGCCTCAACGTCAAACAATCGCGCCAGGGCCGCCTGGCGTTTGATATGGGTGAACCGGTCGGGGTTGGCAGCCAGTGACAAGCTACCCTTTTGAATCCATCCCGTCGCTTGCCCGGTTTCCGCTTCCAGTGATTTATAGAGTTCGACTGAGTTTCGGATTAACTGTGTAAGATTGGTACTAGAGCGCAACTGGCGGACTTGAGCCGCGGAATGCCAAGTGGTGCCGCAGGTCAGCTGTTTGCGTTCGACCAGTACGACGTCTTTGACACCGGCTTTGGCTAAGTGATAGGCGGTCGAGCATCCCATAATACCGCCGCCGACGACGACAACACGGGCTTCTGAGGGGAAATTTTTGGGTTCGGCGGGCATAATGGATCGTCTTGGGATCAGATAATCGGGCGATGAAACGTTTGTATCGTATAATATAAACATTGCAACAAGTGCATCATTTATCATTCATATCCGCCGCCGCCTTTTCCCGTTTCCGCCTTCGGTGTAAAAAGGCAGTGACGATGCATCAAGGAGGATTTCGTGGAACTCGCAATCAATCCGCTGACACCGGGATTTGCCGCCGAGGCGACGGGCGTCGATTTGCAATCCGGCGCCGGTGATAATCTCACCGCCGCAATCCGCCAGGCTTGGCTGGATGCCGGTGGACTGTTGGTCGTCCGCGACCAAAATCTGACGACTGAGCGCCATATTGAATTCTCAAAGCATTTTGGACCTCTGTTCGGTGATCCGGCGACCGAACCGCTGCAAGAAACCGTCAGTATCTATATCCACCCCGATCATCCGGAAATTTACCGGGTCTCCAACCAGGTTGAGGCCGACGGCAAGCCGAAGGGCCGTAAAGGCGCCGGCACTTATTGGCATTCCGATGTCAGTTTCCGTGAACGCCCGGCCGGCGCCTCAATCCTTGTCGCCAAGCAACTTCCCGACGTCGGCGGGGACACGATATTTTGCGATCAAACGCAGGCCTACGCGGCGTTGAGCGACGCCATGAAAGAGATGCTGGTGCCGCTGAGTGCCGTGCACGATTTCGAGGTCGCGGCACGCACCCAGTATGCCCAGCCCATTGTCGTAGAGGACGACATGTCGGGGGCCAATATGGCGGTGCATCCCATTGTCCGCACCCATGCCGAAACGGGGCGCAAAAGTCTGTTCGTCAACCCGGGTTTCACCAGTCATATCGAAGGATTTGACGATGATGAGAGTGCGGCGATTCTGGGATTTCTTTATGAGCACTGCACCCGTCCGCAGTTCCTCTATCGCCACCGTTGGCAGGACCACGACATGGTCATCTGGGACAATCGGTCCTTGATGCATTTTGCCGTGATGGATTATCCCGATGACCTGCCGCGCTACATGGAACGCACCACCATTATTGGGGATCGGCCCACATGAACGACAACGACGCCACACCACTTTTGGAGATTGCCGGGCTTGCCAAATGGTTTGGAGCGAACGAAGCGCTGAGCGATATCGACCTGGTCGTCAATCAAGGCGATTCACTTGTCCTGATCGGCAGCTCCGGGTCGGGAAAGACATTGTTGTTGAAGTGCATCATGGGATTGATCCCGCATGATGCCGGGACCATTCGATTTCAAGGCCGTGACGTGGGCGATTTCAGTGACCGCGAACGCGACGAGTTTATCGACAATTTCGGTATGACATTCCAAAAATCCGGCCTGTTCGACAGCATGCCGGTTTGGGAAAATGTTGCCTTCCAAATTTTGCAGGAAGGGCAGATGGGCCGCCAGGACGCCAAGAATCATGCCATTGGCAAGTTGGCCGCCGTTGGCCTGGATGCGCCGACGGCGGACCTTTACCCATCGGAATTGTCGGGTGGTATGCAAAAGCGTGTCGGCCTGGCTCGCGCCATTGCTAATGATCCGGATGTTCTGTTTTTGGATGAGCCCACCGCGGGGCTGGATCCGATCATGACCAATATCATCAATGAACTGATCCTCGATGTGGTTGGCAAATTGGGCGCGACGGTGGTCTCGATTACGTCGGATATGTCGAGCCTCAAGGTGATCTCCAACCGGGTCGCGATGATCCATGAAGGCCGGATCATTTGGGATGGCGCGACATCTGACGTCGAGGCTTCTGGAAACCCCGTTGTTGATCAGTTCGTCCATAGTCGCGCCGAGGGCCCTATTGAGATGGCAGTGAAGGCAATCTGAATGGCCGGCATCCATTTGACCTTGGAGGCGGCGCGCGGGTTATCTGTCAGTTGCCTCACTGCCAACGGTTGTGACGACGACAATGCTCAGGCAGTCACAGAGGTCATGATCAAGGCGGAGCGTGATGGATGCACGTCGCATGGCATATTCCGCTTACCGGGATATGTAAAAACACTGAGATGCGGCCGAGCCGACGGTAAGGCGGTGCCCGTCGTTGAGCGGATCTCCCCGGCCGTCGTCCGTGTCGATGGGCAAAATTGTTTGGCGCCCTTGGCGTTGGACCGGGGTCGCCAGCCATTGATTGAGGCGGCCCGTGAAACCGGCATAGCGGCACTGTCGCTGGTTAGAATATTTCACATGGCCGCGCTCTGGCCGGAGGTCGAGGCCATTGCGGAGGACGGGCTTTGCGCCCTGGCGGTGACCAGTTCGCGGGCCCTTGTGGCGCCGGCGGGCGGCACCAAAGCGATGTTCGGGACGAACCCCATGGCCTTCGGATGGCCGCGCCGTGATGGCCCGCCGCTGGTTTTCGACCAGGCAGTCTCGGTAATGGCTCGGGGCGAGGTAATGATCGCGGCGCGTGACGGTCACGCATTGCCCGAGGGCGTTGCGCTTGATGCCGATGGCAACCCAACGACGGATGCTCAGGCCGCTGTGGACGGTGTATTGCTGCCCTTCGGTGGTTACAAAGGGTCATCCATCGGCATGATGATCGAACTGCTGGCCGCCGGATTGATTGGTGAGACCTTTGCCTATGAAACGACGGCCAACACGGCGGATGACGGCGGTGCCGGGCGGGGCGGTGAAGTGATCATCGCCATCGCCCCCAACCGGTTCGGCGACGGCGAGGGCTGGCTTGATCATTCCGAAGCGTTCTTCGCGGAAATGCTGAAACAAGACGGGGTGCGGCTGCCGGGCGGGCGGCGTCACGCTGAGCGGGCACGCATTCCGAAAGAAGGTTTTCATATCCCCGGATCGCTGCACGAGAAAATCCTTGCTCTGACGAACACGGAATAAACGGACTTGATCCTTAGACGCCGGCCATCAACACGGCTTGGCGGAGTGCCATGACACGGTCGTGCTCGGCCATGGCAGCCGGATCGAAGTCTTCGGCTGGGGAGGTTTCCGCTTCGAAATTTCGATAACGATCCTGGCCGCGGACCAACAGCGCGCTGTCCGGCCCGTCCGTGGGGCGCACGTGGGCGGCCAGGTAACGGATGGCAATGCCGATGCGCCGCTCGGACCCAGAGTTGGGGCCCGACGCATGCGCCATATTGCCGTGGTGAAGTGAAATTTCACCCGGTTGCAATTCAATGTAGGTGGCCGCCGCCTCGTCCAGGTCATCGGCGACGGTCTGGCCGCGGCTGAGCAGATTGGATGGGTCATCGGTGTCGCGGTGGGCATAGTGGACAAGATGTGAACCCGCCATCATCCGCATGCAGCCGGTTTCCTTTGTCGCCGGCGAAAGCGCTAACCAGGCCGTGGTCACGTCGGCGGGATCCAAGCCCCAGTAATTCAGGTCTTGATGCCAACTGACATGGGTCCCGTCGCCGGGCTCTTTAATGAGCAACGCAGTGCCCCAGCACAGAATATCCGGTCCGAGAAGTTTTTCGACGGCGTCTAGGATGCCGGCGTGGCGGACGAGTTGATCCAGCCACGTCATCAACAAGTGATACTTGGCGCTTCGGTTTTTGCCGGTGAGAGAACCCTGCCTGGCTTCGGCGGCCTCAAGATGCGCGCGCAATTCGGCGACGCCTTCAGCTGCGAACATCCGAAGCGGCAAGAAAAAGCCCTGTTCGCCGTAGATGGCGACGGCCTCATCGGTGAAAAATTCCGAAGTACAGCTTTCTGGCATGACTAACCCGGCTCTCAATGATCGTTCATTAATCATTGCGGCCGGGTTTAAGTCTGTCAAATCAGCGGCGAACCGTTTGTCCGACGATCTTAAAGAATCTGTCCCAGGAATTCCTGCGTGCGGGGGTCCTTGGCATCGTTGAAGAAGGTGTCGGGCGGGCCGTGCTCGACAATGACGCCCTTGTCGGTGAAGTAGACATGATTGGCAACTTCCTTGGCGAAACCCATTTCGTGGGTCACCAGGATGCAAGTCATGCCTTCCGCGGCCAAATCTTGGATGGTCACCAGAACTTCCTTCACCGTTTCCGGATCCAAGGCCGCGGTCACTTCGTCGAACAGCATGACGTCGGGGCTCATGGCCAGGGACCGGGCAATGGCGACACGTTGCTGCTGGCCGCCAGACAACTCGCCCGGATAACCATTCTCCTTGCCCTCAAGCCGCACCTTCTTGATCAGTTGGCGGGCATGGGCCTCGACCTCTTTTTCGTCCTGTTTGAGGACATGGATCGGCGCCATCATGATGTTTTTCAACGCCGTCTTGTGCGGGAACAGGTTGTACTGCTGGAACACCATGCCGACTTTCTTGCGAAGCTCCAGTTTGTCGAGGTTTGGCACGTTGACCTCTTGGCCCTCGACCGTAATCGAGCCGCCTTGAATGTCGTTCAGGGCGTTGACGCAGCGAATTAAGGTCGATTTCCCCGATCCTGAAGGCCCGATGATACATACGCATTCGCCCTTCATGATGTCCATGGAGACACCTTTCAGCACCTCCAGGTCGCCGAAGGATTTGTGCACGTCCTTGATCGAGACCATGGGCTGGTCCGGGGTCCATCCCCCGTTTCCGCCGCTGTTTCCAGATGTGTCTGACACTGTATGTCTCCCCTATATCTTAACCGCGAACTTCTTCTCGAGCGAGATCGAGAAGCGCGCGATGGGATAGGTGAAAATGAAGTGAATGAAGAGCAGGAAGAAATAGAACGGCGCCAGTAGTTCGGGCCGGTCGCCCAAGGCATTCATCGCCTGGACGGTGTGGCCGACCGATTCTTCCACGCCCATGATCGAACACAGCGGCGTCGCCATGGTTAAAATGCAATACCAGTTGATCCACGGCGGGACCATCCGCTTGATGCATTGCGGCAAGATGATCATCCACATGGTTTGGCGCCGCGAGAAGGCTAAGCTCTCGGCTGATTCCCATTGACCGGATGGCAATGAAATCACCGCACCACGGACGACCTCAGAGATATTCGCCATGATCGGTAGTGAGAAGCCGATCACCGCTTTCATCCAATCGGGGATTGGGATGACCACGAAGCCCAGATCAATCTCAAACGGAAACAGCAGCATCACGCAGAACAGCAATACCAGCCAAGGCGAGTTTCTGAAGAACTGAGTGACAATCCATGATGAGCCCCGGACCGGCGCCAATAACGAAACTTGCATGAGCCCCAACGCCGCGCCGGCGATGGTGCCGATAAGCATGGCGAGGACACTGATTAGGATGTTCAGGGAAAACCCTTTGAGGATGAACGGCGTCCATTCCCACAAACTCGCCATGGCCCAGGCCAAGCCGCCGACCTTGGCAGCGGCTTCGGCCGCCCCGCCCCAAAGCGCGAAGACGGCGAAGATCATCAGGCCGTGGCGTAACTTCATATCGACGAACAAGCGGCCGTCGTGATGGACGAAAAATCCATCCTTGTTGTGCTTGGCCCGGAAGGGCAGGAGGACGGGCATATCGGTCCCGGTGTTGTCCTGAGGCCGCGCGTGATCGCTACGGACACCGGGAGCTGTGAGTGTTTTAAAGCCCAACATCAGCCGTACCCCGGAACGCGCATTTTTTGTTCCCACCTGTGCATGCCCCAGACCAAGATGCCGACAAGTCCGATGTAGTAGATAAAGAGCACGATCATCATCTCCGGAACGTTGACGTTGTCGGACCAGATTTGGTTGGCCGTGTACATCATCTCCGGCACGGCAATGCCATAGGCCAGCGTCGTGGTTTTCAACAAATTCACGAGATTATTGTTGAGTGCCGGCAGGCAGACTCGGAAGGCCAGCGGGAAGATGATGTAAATATAGGATTTCATGCGCGAATAGCCGAGCGCCTCGGCGGCTTCAACCGTCGAGGTCGGTACCGCTTCAATGCCGGACCGGAAGATCTCGGTGTTGAAGGCGCCGGCAAAGAAACCCATGCCGATTACCGCCCAGCCGAAGCTGCCGATAATGGCTTCGTTGTAGCCCCCCATATCGACTTGCGGTGTTAGCGTGCCGATAACGAAATAGAAGACCAGCAATTGAATGAATGGTGGCGTATTACGAAAAAACTGTATGTATCCGGCAATACTGAGTCTCAGTATCTTTGATTTCGCGCCTTGCCCCCAAGCGCCGATGAAACCGACGATCAGGCTGAAGATTAGGCATGCGACAATCAACTTAACGGATACCCACATAGCGTCGACAAACCGGTCATATTCATACTGTTCGTAGAACATGATGAAGTTCCAGCCGGTGGTGTCGTAGAGATTCTTGAAAAACGGTCCGATGATATCAAGCACGGCGCTTCCCCTGTCTGCCTCCCGAAAACTTCACCCCGATTGATTTTATTTTTGGCGGGGCGAGAAAGGGCGGACCCGGTTGGGTCCGCCCTGGTATTCAAACGCGGCTTATTTCAAATGCTTGCGCGCCGGCGTCAGTTTTTCAGCCTGCATCTTGAGGAACGCAGTGGGTTGGATGCCCCACTTCTTTTCCAGCTCAGTCAAGCGACCGGAGGTCAGCCAGCGGTATTGCATACCGGCCATGAAGTTGCCCCAGACGCCATCGATTTCTTCAACCGGAACCGCGAGGCCCCACGGATTGTCATCTTCGGAGTTCAGCGGCATCTCGAACCCAGGCCATTGACCGGAAGCCAAATCGGAACCGATGGACGAGTAGTCATAGACCCAACCGACACACTTGCCGTCACGCAGCGCCTGCTTGGCTTCTGCGTTGTTGACGAAGGCGACGATCTTGGCGCCGTAGCGCTTGGAGACGACCTTGTTGTAAAACGCGCCCTGCTTGCCGCATGTCGGCTTACCTTTGAGGTCGGTCCACTTGGTGACGACGCCTTTTTTGGCCAGCAGATTGGTGCCCGACGTGTAGTAGTTGGGCTCGACGATGCCGACGATTTTGCGGCGGTCGGTGCGGTCCGACATGGTCGCGATCATCAGATCGATTCTGCCCTGTTGAAGGAACTGCATCCGGTTGGATGACTGCACCGGGACCAGCTTGAGTTTTACGCCCAAGGCCTTGGCGACGTCTTTTGCCATGTCAATTTCCATGCCGACGAGGGCGCCGGATGAATCACGGAAGCCCCAGGGCTTTTAGTCAGCCTTCACGCCGACGACCAATTCGCCGCGTGACATGACTTTCATAAAACGATCGTTACCGGCATCCGCCGGTGCTGCGGCAAGGCCGACGCCCGCCAGAACCGCCGCGGAAACCGCGGCACGTGTCAGTGTCTTGAACATTGAGTTTACTCCCTGATTAAATTTCTCAACCCCGAAGGGCAGGCCCGTTGGGCCAAGTTCCATTGAATCACAGCGGATAATCGAGCTCCCTGTCAAGAAAACGATTCTGCCGCTTCGTTCGGGCCGGTATTTGGCCACCATTTCTCGCCGCGACCATAGCACAAATGAATCATTATTCAACGCATATGTTTCAAATGGTTCATAAAATGAATCATTTGTTCCAAAATGAGCCCGGAACATCGCCCGGAACATCCCTGGGAACTTTATTGGCATCAATCAGGCATTCGACTTATCATCGCCGCGTCACCACGAACGATCGGCAATGAGTGATCAGCAACGAAGGATCAAGATGATGCCACGCATTCTTGGCGTACTCGGCGGCATGGGGCCTCTGGCGACGGTTGATTTCATGGACAAGGTCATCAGCGCGACGCCGGCCAGCCGTGACCAGGACCATGTGCCGATGGTCGCCGCGTCCGTTCCTCAGGTTCCCGACCGCACAGCGGCAATTGAAGGCGACGGCCCGTCGCCGCTGCCGGCCATGCTGGACGGCATTCGGCGGCTTGAGCGCGGCGGCGCGGAGAGCATCGCCATTGCATGCAACACCGCGCACTATTGGTATGACGAGATGCAGGCGGAAACTGAGTTGCCGATCTTCCATATCGCCGACATGGCGATCCAAACGCTGGATGAGGGCGTCGCCCATGTCGGTATTCTGGCGACCGCCGGGACAATAAGCGCCGGTATCTATGCCGATCGCCTGACCGCCGCCGGTATGGCTGCGGTGGTGCCGGACGATGCAGATCAGAACGCTTTGGTCATGGGCGGCATCAACGCGGTGAAAGCCGGTGACGTCGCGGCCGGCGGAGACCTGTTGGCGAAGGCCGCGGACGCGCTTCGCGCCAAGGGGGCCGAGCGGATTATCCTGGGCTGCACGGAAGTGCCGCCGGGTCTGGCCGCCGCTGATGAGATGCGTGATGACTGTGTCGATGCCACCGATGCTCTGGCGCGGGCTTGTGTCGATTGGGCCATGGTGGACAAGGCGGATGCTCTGAAAACGGCTTAGTCCGGCGATCGTTCGCGCTGGCTTAATTCTCCGTTTCGTCCCAATAAATTCCGCTGTCGCGGCGCACGCGGTCGATCTCGGCGATCTTGCGCACCGTCGCGTCGTCACCTCCCGATACAATGCAGGCCAACAACGTTTCCATGACCGCCATGACTCCGATATAGGACGGGAAGAATTGGGGGCTTTCCGTCGGGGTTGTCAGGATCGCGGTTGCGCCCGTGGCAAACGGCGCGGCGCGGCTATCGACAATGGCAATAATTTTCGCGCCCCTGTCGCGGGCAAAGTCGGCGGCACGGACGGTCGCACTCATATAGGGTGCAACCGAGGTCGCCAGGATCACGTCATCGGGTTCAATATCGACAAGGTCGTCGATCAACGAGCCGGCTTGCCCGGCCGGCAGGCGCATGCGCGGCAACGCCATGCGGGCAAGGTAATGAAAATATCCAGCCAACGTGAAGGCGCCGGCGCCACCGTTGACGTAAACTCGTCGGGCATCGCGGATGATGGTCGCGGCGCGGGCGAACTCGGCCGGGTCGTTATCGTGGAACACGGCTTCGACATTCGCCAAGGCGGCTTCCGCCATGCGGCCCATGACTTGGCCCGCATCGTCGCCCTCGGCCATTTCCTGCAGCCAGCGCGCGCGATCGCCGAAGCCTTCGGTCCGGCCGCGCAAGGACTCTCGAAACGGTTTTCTGAACGCCTCATAGGTCGGGTAGTCCAAGGCTTTGGCGAGGCGTAGCATGGTGCTCGGCGCGACCTCGGCGGCGGCGGCTACCTTGCGCATGGAATTGATCGCGATTTCGGTCGGCTGATCCAAGACAAAGCGCGCCGCCTGCCGCAGCTGCGGGCTCAGGTTCGGGTAGTCGTCCGTCAGCCGGGCAATGACGTCGCGCATTCGTTCTCCGTTGTCTATGGATCAAATGGTACCAAATTAAATTGATATAACACAAATGGCTCAATTTTCATGACCGCCCTATACGCCACGGACCGTTGCGCGATGGGCCGAGTGACGGCATAGTTTGACGAATAAGAAATTCGAAATATTTGGGAGGTCATCATGGAAACCCGCGCCGCTGTCGCCGTTGAAGCCGGCAAGCCAATGGAAATTCACACCGTCGAACTGGACGGCCCGAAGGCCGGTGAAGTCCTGGTCGAGATCAAAGCCACGGGCATCTGCCACACCGACGAATTCACCCTATCGGGCGCCGATCCGGAAGGCGCGTTTCCGGCCATTTTGGGCCATGAAGGTGCGGGCATCGTCGTCGATGTGGGCGCCGGGGTGACGTCGCTGAAGACAGGCGATCACGTGATCCCGCTCTATACGCCGGAATGCCGCGAATGCGATTATTGCACGTCGGGGCGCACCAATTTGTGTCAGGCGATCCGCGAAACCCAAGGCCGGGGCGTCATGCCCGACGGGACCTCGCGTTTCCGCATGGGCAAGGACATGCTGTACCACTACATGGGCACGTCGACCTTTTCGAATTTCACCGTGGTCCCGGAAATCGCCCTGGCGAAGGTTCGCGAGGACGCGCCGTTCGATAAGATTTGCTACATCGGCTGCGGTGTCACCACCGGCATCGGCGCGGTTATCAATACGGCCAAGGTGCAGCCCGGCGACAATGTCATCGTCTTCGGGCTTGGCGGCATTGGGCTCAATGTCGTGCAAGGCGCCCAATTGGTTGGCGCCAACATGATTGTCGGCGTTGATCTTAATAATGGTCGCAAGGAGATGGCCGAGCAGTTTGGCATGACGCATTTCGTCAACCCCAGCGAGGTCGAAGGCGATCTGGTGCCGTACCTGGTGGACATCACCAACGGCGGTGCGGATCATAGTTTTGAGTGCATCGGCAACGTCAACGTTATGCGCGATGCCTTGGAATGCTGCCACAAGGGTTGGGGCGAAAGTACCATCATCGGCGTCGCCGGCGCCGGCCAGGAAATCTCCACGCGGCCCTTCCAACTGGTTACCGGCCGGGTCTGGCGCGGCACGGCCTTTGGCGGCGCCAAGGGCCGTACCGATGTGCCGAAGATCGTCGATTGGTACATGGAAGGCAAAATTCAGATCGATCCCTTGATCACCCATAAGATGCCCTTGGATGATATCAACACCGCCATCGATCTGATGCACGCCGGCGAAAGCATCCGCTCCGTCGTCGAGTTTTAACCCATGGCTGAAGGCGTTTAAGGCATGGCTGAAGCCGGGGACGACCTCCCGTCACCGTACGCCGCCGATCTAAACGCGGGGAAAGTCGCGTTGGTCACCGGCGGCGGTACCGGCATGGGCCGGGCCACTGCCATTGGTTTGGCCCGGACCGGCGCCAAACTGGTGCTCATGGGCCGGCGCACGGAAGTTTTGGAAGACTGCGCTGATGTGATCACTAGCCTCGGCGCTGAAGCGCTTTGTATCCAAGGTGATACCCGCGAAGAAGATCAGATCGACGCCGCCATGGCGGCCATCAAAAAGCATTACGGGCAGTTGGATATCCTGGTCAACAATGCCGGCGGGCAGTTCGTCTCGGCCGCCAAGGACCTCACCAACAAGGGCTTCGCCGCCGTCATCCGCAACAACCTGATCGGCTCATGGCAGGTGACGAAGGCCGCCGCCGATGCGTTCATGTTTGAAAACGGCGGCAAGGTCATTTTCGTGACCGCCACGCACCGCTCGGGCTTTCGGGGATTCGCGCACACGGCATCTGCTCGGGGTGGCGTTTCGGCCTTGATGAAATCATTGGCCGCCGAATGGGCCGAATATGGGATCCTTTTAAATGCCGTCGCGCCCGGCACGATTAAAGTTGATGCCATGGCCCAATACCCAATCCCGCCGGAACGCTGGACGGCGCAAAAGCGTAATCTCCTGGATCGCATGGGCGCGCCCCATGACGTCGCCAACACCATTATCTTTCTGGCCTCAGCCCTCGGCGATTTCATCACCGGTGAAGAATGGTACGTCGACGGCGGTGAAACCCTCAACATGGCCCACGATTCCCGCGAGCTTATTGATGATGAGATGTTTGAGAAGCGGGAGCGGGCGGGGGGCGAGTAGGCAGCTAGGTCCGACCGGAACCAAGTGGAAGCGGCCTAAGCCCCGAAAAGTTTGGGGGTGAGAAGGCCAATGATTTCCGCCGCTTGATAAAAAAATGACGGAACAAAGCCAATTTCACCCCGTTGCATAACGAATACGCACAGCCGCCAACCGCCGCATCACCCGCAAAAGCGTCTTTCAAACCGCCAAACCCAACGTCGTCACCATCGGTTCCGGCGGGCCTCCGTCCGCAAACAACGACCGAACGAAGTCCTATTCACAATGTCAAATAACGTGCTTCCCCGCTTTGAGGCGGGCAGCATGAGGAGCATATAAGTATAAAAAATAGGAAAAACAACCTTTGTTACAGGGTTATTTCATTATCCCCGAAACGTCGGCGGTTCGATCAACGTCCAAGCCTGCCAACACTCCAGGCTGTATTGCGGGATTATCAAGGCATGGGAGAAAGGAAACTGATCATTCACAATTCAAGACCTGACCTCCGTCGTCCTGCCTTAACTTATCTCAACTATCTCAACGAATTCGAGACAAGTGTTTGGGGTCGCAACCGATCTTCCACCTAAACATTTGCTCAAAATTGTTCATGGTCCAATCAACTACCCTTTCATCGCAAAATACTCGAAACACTGCGTTTCGATTAGGGAGCCCATCAATTTGAGTTAAGAGCTCTAAGCCCATTTGTAATCGGCTCTGAACAGAACCAAGGAGCGCAGCTTTTTCCATATATTTTAGTGCTATAGAACGATCTTTTATCTGTGGGTTTGTTAAATAAAGTGAACTTAAGAATGTAAAATACCGAGGACTATTTCGATTTAACAAAATCTTGTAGTACTCGATCGCCTTGTTAATATCTTTATCGACGCCAAACCCTTTGTAGTACATTGATCCGAGATAATAGGCGGCGTCCGGATATCCTTTTTCGACCCCGTTTTCCAACACACCTTTGGATTCAGTCAAATTTTCTAGCCGATTAACGAAAATCTTTGCTAACTCGAGCTTCGCTGGAAAGAATTCAGTTGCCGCAAGTTGCCCCAGTTGTGCCTCGACATCCTTTCTTTCACTGGATGACAATTTGGACTTGTATTTCATCATTAGGAGAGTAAGGCGCGAATACTTGTCATCCAGACTCGACCCCTTAGCCAAAAATTCCGCCGCAGCTTTTCGGTTTCCAGTCAGCCAATACAAAGTTGCGCGATTAAATAACTCTAAACCCTCTGACTTGCTATTATCCGTCTGGTCAGCAACGCATTTTTCTTCATACATCTGTGCCAGATTTCCCCCGATGGTATGCTTGGGGTCATAAAAGATCCGCCATTGATCATTTTCAATTAGCTCATCACATCGAAATTCAATCGCAACTGCAGTATTTAAAATGCCAATTGTTGTTAACGCGCAACAGAGCCACAACAAAAACTTCAGTAATTTTGTTATCGGGTAATCGCAACCAATCATTAGTAAAGTTGGGCGGAAACTCGATCTCATTGCCGCCACCCTCACCACTCCACCACCGCCATCTCGCTGCCGTCCGGCGCGGGTTGTAGGGTTTTGATGCGTTTGCCGGGGAAGACTTTTTCGCGGATTTCCTTGATCACTTCGTCTTGGCCGCTGAAGGGCGCGAGGGCATCCATGAGCCAGCGTGTTTTGCCGGAATTCCGGTCGGCGGGGTGGGTAAACGGCAAGTGGGCGGCAGCGGGTGCGACAATAGCGGTACTGTGGGTGGTCATCATGGCATGAGGATGCCATGGGGCTATAGGTAGACAAGATGACGGCGGTTCTAATGACGCTCATACCTGATCCATTTCGCGGGAGTATTTGAGGCGTCAGTGGCCCGGCCAGGGGGACGCGCGCTGGCCGACCCGGCCATCCCCAGCGCGCTTGAGACTGGATTTGCTGTTTAGGCCTCCCAAACCCGCTCCAAATACGCCAGCCAATTCCCGCCCATGACCTTCCGAACCCGGTCTTCCGGCCACCCGCGCGCTAGCATGGCGTTAGTCATATTCGGATACTCGGCGGGGCCGTCGAGGCCTTTGGGGTTTTTGGGGCGGCCGGGGAAGCCGGTGATCAGGGTGCGGCCGGTGCCTTTATCTGATCTCAGCCAGGTGAAGAAATCGGCGTCGTGGCCCTGGGTGAAATCGGTACCGATCCCGAGCGCGTCCTCACCGACCAGATCGAGGCCGTATTCCAGGGCTTCGACGCAATTCTCCACGGTCGTGTCATCACCCCAGGGCAGGAATGAGCCGTAGGTGGCGAAGCCGAAGAAGCCGCCATTGTCGACGCAGGTTTTGATCAAGGCATCGGACTTATTGCGCGGATTGTCCTTCAATCCTTTGGGGACGGCATGGGTGAAGCAAATGGGCGTTTTGGAATGCGCGATGGCATCCGCTGCGGTTTTTTCGCCGACATGGCTGAGGTCGGCGACGATCCCCAGTTCACTCATCATGTCGACAACGTCGCGGCCGTAATCCGACAAGCCCCGGTCTTCCGATTCCCAGCATCCGCTGCCGACGAGGTTTTGCGTGTTATAGGTGAGCTGCATGAACCGCACGCCCAAATCGCGAAACACGCGCAACATATCGATATCGGTTTCGATGGCATAGGTGTTCTGCCAGCCGAGCGTGATGCCGACACGGCCCTCTGATTTGGCGCGGCGAATATCGGCGACGGAATGAACTTGGGTGATCAGGTCGTCGTGTTCCGTGAACCAGCGTTTCCATTGGGCAATGTTGGCGAGCGTTTGTTCGGTGCCTTCCCAAACCGCGCAGGTGCAATTGGCCATGGTCAGGCCGCCCTGGTGCATCTGTTCGAATATCTCGCGGCTCCAATTGGCGATGATCAGGCCGTCGATGACGATGGTGTCGTTGTGAAGTTCGGTGGCGTTCATGGCTAGGCTCCTTTAAACACGGGCGCGCGTTTTTCAATCTTTGCAGCGACCCCTTCAACGGCATCGTCAGCGGCATAGACCTGGGCCACCAAGGCGTCTTCTTGCGTGTGGTCGATGGCGTCATAGAATGAGACTTGCTTTAGCAACTGCGCCTTGATGGCCCGCATGGCGAGCGGCGCGTTGGCGGCCAGGCGGTTGATCAGAATCTCAGCGGTCTCGTTTAAATCGGCAGCGGGAACAGCGCGGCTAATGAGACCCAAGTCATGCAGGCGCCTGGCGGCGATGGGATCACCCAGCATCAACAATTCCCGCGCCATGGGCAGGCCGGCGGACTCCATGATTTTCTTGGTCAGAAACCAATCCGTCGTCACGCCGATCTGGGCGACCGGCATGGCGAAGGGCGCGTGTTCCAGGGCGACGATGAAATCGCAATGCAGCGCCAGTTCGCAGCCGCCCGCGATGGCTGGGCCCTGGACGACGGCGACGACGGGCAAGGGATAGCGCTGCACGGTGTCGAACATTGTGACCACCATTTCCTCGGCGCCCTCTTGAAGCCCGTCGGAGCTGAGCTGCAGCCCGGCGCAAAAGGCCGGGCCTTCGGCGCGGATCACGGTGACCCGCTCATCCGCCGGCGGCGTAGCGCTAAATGCTTCGATAAGTTCAGCCATCATTTCCGGGTTGAGCGCGTTGCGCTTTTCCGGTCGGTTCAAGGTGACGGTGCGGATAGCACCATTGGTGGTGATGTTGAGCAAACTCATGTGTCGTCTCCGAATACGTCCGCATTCGCGCTGCCGAGCGGTGGCGGCGCGGTGCGCATTGCCGGACGCTGGCCGTCGAATGACATGGGCAGGCCGACCAGATTGAGGTCCGTGCCCGGCACATTTTGCATGATGTTCAGGCCCGCCGTTTGCGGCGTTGCCAAAACCTCCGGCATGGTTTGGACCGGCGCCGACGGGACGCCGACGGCGCGCAATTTCTCGACCCAATGATCGCGGGTGTCTTTGGCGACGATGTTGGTCACCGCGTCGATCAACTCATCGCGATGTTTGACCCGTTCCGGGTTAGTTTTGTAACGCGGATCATCGGCCCATTCGGGATGACCCAGGACCGGTGCCAGTTTTGCGAACAGGCGGTCGTTGCCGGCCAGGATCATGAACAAACCGTCCGATGCCTCGAACGCCTGGTAGGGGACAACGGCTGGATGCCCGGATGCTTGGCGCGGCGGCACCTTACCCGTCACTTGGTATTCGGCCATGTGATAATTGCCCCAAGTCAGCGCAGTCTCATATAGAGACGTATTCACGGTGCAGCCTTCGCCGCTCTGGTGGCGGTGATGCAATGCCGCCAGCGCGCCGATGACCGACCACATGCCGGTGCCCAAATCGATTAATGAGACCGCGATGCGTGCCATGGGTCCGTCGGGGTGGCCGTTGATGCTGATCAGGCCGCCGTAGGCTTGCATCAAGGGCTCATACCCCGGCTGGCCGGCGAGCGGGCCGATGTGCCCGAAGGCGCCGATATCGCAATAAATGAGTTTCGGGAATTGGGCGCGGACTGTTTGTGCATCCAGGCCCAGCGATTTTAGTGAGCCTGGGCGCATATTGTGGAGAAAGATATCCGCGTCCCCAATCAACGCCATCATCCGCGCCATGTCCTCATCGGCCTTTAAGTTGAGCGTCACGGATTTTTTGTTGCGGTTTAGGGATTGGTACATGGTCGTGGTGTCATCGGTAACGGGCGCCCCCCAAGCCCGGGCGTCGTCCCCGGTGGGCCGTTCCACCTTGATCACGTCGGCGCCCAGATCGCCCAAGATCTGCGTGCCAAAAGGCCCGGCCAAATTCTGGCCCAGTTCGACGACTTTCACTCCGGCCAACATCATGGCGGTTTCCTTTGTGTTCGAGGATCAGCGGTTTCGGTATATCGGGGCGGCGGCGGTGCGGCAACCCGCGGTTCCACGGTGTGGAATGCCGCGATACTTGACGGCGGCGCTGCTTGGGCGTCCCATGCCAAAAGACAAATACCGAACGAGGTTCAAACATGGCCGATCACGGATATGAAACAGGGCGTCTCAACCTGCCGTTCGTCGGGCACTGCACGTTCGGCAAGCAGCCGGCGTGTTTGGATTGGGATGCCATCGACGCGGACGCGGCGATTCTGGGCGCGCCGTTTGATATGGGCACCCAATACCGGGCCGGGGCGCGGTTTGGTCCGCGCGGTATCCGCGAGGCCTCGATGCTGTTTTCTTTTGGCCACGGCGGCGCCTACGATTTCGAGGACGATATAACCTATCTGCCCGCCGATCAGATTCGCATCGTCGATATCGGCGACGCCGACATGATCCACACGGACACCACCAAAAGCCACGCGAACATCGAGTACGGGGTGCGCAAAATTCTCAAAGCCGGCGCTCTGCCGGTGGTGTTGGGTGGCGATCATTCGGTGCATATTCCGTGTATCCGTGCCTTTGATGACCAAGAGCCCGTGCACCTCATTCACATCGACGCGCATCTCGATTTCGTCGATTCACGCCACGGCGTCATGTATGGCCACGGCAATCCGCTGCGCCGCGCATCCGAGATGGCGCACGTCACGGGAATGACGCAGCTTGGAATCCGTTTCGTTTCGTCAAGCAACAAGGCCGACTACGAAGCCGCTCGTGCGGCGGGCTCGGATATCTTGTCGGTGCGCGATGTCCGCAGGCTTGGTGCGGAAGGTGTATTGGCGCGGGTTCCTGATGGCGTGCGCTATTATTGCACCATTGATATTGATGGGTTCGACCCTTCCATCGCGCCCGGCACCGGCACGCCCAGCCATGGCGGGTTTTTGTATTATGAAGTGTTGGAAATTTTGCAGGGTCTCTGCGCGAAAGGCCCGGTCGCCGGGATCGATCTGGTCGAGGTCGCACCCGATTACGACCAGACCGGCAACACGTCGTTCCTGGCCGCCCAATTGTTGATGAGTTTCTTGGGCTACATTTTTCATGCGCAGGGGAAAAGCGCCTAAACCTAAAAGCTATGGGCCCATAAAAAAACGACGCCATCGACGCCGTTTTAGTTTGGTGACTATTGATCGCTGATTATTTCGGATCGTAATCCGGGGACGGCCAATCGGTAGCAGAACCTTCCGGGTTGTTGTGATCAACAACTTGGCCACGGGCCGGATAGTTTTTCTCAACCACGAACTTGGCCGCATTCAGTACCTCGCCGAAACTCGGGCGCGCGAACGGCATGGTTTGCACGGAGCCGAAGTACAGTGTGCCGTCGGGTCGCACCATGAACAGGCCGGGTTCACTGAACACGCGGGTTTCTTCGATGCCAGACGACGTCGGGCCGCGGCCGGTGGAGACATAAAGCCCCCACGCGCGGGCGTCATCCAAGCTCAGGCCATAACCCAAGGTCAGGCTGTCGAGGCCCCATTCTTCTTTCGATGTGGTCGCGCGGGCCTCGGAATCGGGACTAACGGCGATGACCGTGACACCGGCTTCGGCGAAATCATCGAGTTTGCGTTGCAGGTCACGTAGGTAGCCGGCGCAGATCGGGCAATGCAGGCCACGGAAAAAGACAACCATGGTGAAATTTTCAGGCGTTTGGTCAGCCAGCTTCCAGGTGCCGCCGCCGACGGTGGCGACTTCGAGGGCGGGAACGGGTTGGCGCGGAATGAGCGGGGTGATGCCAGTCATTGGGGTGATCCTCCAGATCGGAAATTCTTATGGGTTGAGCCGGCAGGGCCAGCGATGCGATATAATTGAAATGAACGTTCCAAAATTCAATGATGTTTTTCTAAGCGACGGCTTTTAAGGCCTCGCTGGCGATGTCGCGGAGCGTGCCATCATCGCTGTCGGCGCGGGCCAAGACGCGGATGCCCTGGACGGTGCCCGTCAGCAATCGCGCGGCAGCGCGCAAGTCGCGGCCGTTGGCAACTTCGCCGGCCTGTTGAGCGCGCAGCAAATTGTCGTAGAAGGCATCTTCCAGGCGCAGGAAAGTGATGTTCAAGCGTTCATCGATATCGGCGTTCCTGGGCGCCATCTCCACCGCCGCATTGGTTAACAAACAGCCCAAGCGCCGCCCGTCACCGCATGAAAATGCGATCAGGTCATCAAAAAAATCGGCAAGCGCCGAGCGCGGTGAGCCCGTCTGCTGGAGCCGTTCCAATCGCCGCGAGCTCACCGTCGCGATGTAATGATCCACGGCGGCCAGAAAGAAAGCGTGCTTGTCACCGAAAGTCGCATACATGGAGGCGCGATTTATGCCGGTGGCGTCGACCAAGTCCTGCATGGATGTCGCCTCGAAGCCTTGTTTCCAAAAAAGCTCCATGGCTTGGGTCAGGACGGCGGCGCGATCGAATTGCTTTTCCTTGGGCATGCTTCAAGTGATAGCAAATAATGGAATGATCATTCAAGTATTCGCTTTAGCGCCGGAATCGAGCGCCGCGCGGTGGCCCTTCAGACTTTGCACTTCGATGAAAATGCGTTTGACCTCGAGGTACGAATCCTTGATCTCCGCCTCAAGGTCAGAAATCGCCGCTTCCACGTCTTCGGATGAGATACCGTCAGCGAAATCCAGACTGAGATTGACCAGGATATCTTCCGGCCCCAGGTGCATGGTCAGCAATTCGTTCACGGCCTTAACCCCGTCGTGGGCCTCGGCGATGACGCGAATGCCACGGACCACCGGGCGCCGGGCACTTTCGCCAACCAACAATCCTTTGCATTCGTAGGCCAGCATGGCGGCGACGACGGCCAGGATCACGCCGATCGCAACCGAAGCGACACCATCCATGACCGGCATGCCGAAATATTGCCCTAGCGCGATACCGATGAATGCGATGATCAAGCCCAGCATGGCGGCCGTGTCTTCGAACAAGACGGTGAACAGCGCCGGGTCCTTGCTTTGGCGGATCGCGCTGACATAGCTGAGATGTCCTTTGCGGCTTTTGAATTCCTTGAAGGCAAAGAACCAGGCGAAGGCTTCGAACACCATCGCCGCACCCAACACGATGTAATTGATATAGGCGTTACCGATCGGGTGCGGATGGATTATTTTTTGAATCCCTTCGTACAGCGATACCCCGGCGCCGACGGCGAAAATCAAAATCGCCACGACAAAGGTCCAAAAATAGAGCTCCATCCCATACCCGAAAGGATGCGTCTCATCGGCCGGCTTTTTGGCCTTTTTCAGGCCATAGAGGATCAATCCCTGATTGCCCGTATCGACGACCGAGTGGATGGCTTCGCTCATCATCGCCGACGAACCCGTATAGAAAGCTGCGCCGAATTTGGTCACGGCGATCAGGCCGTTGCCGATCAGTGCCGCAATCACCACCTTTGTTGAGCCACCTGCCATGTGCCGTTCCCGTGTGATTGGCCAATTGTCGTTTGACCCGGCTGACATTAGGGTAAGCGGACGCGTGCTGGCAATCTATCAACGGAGACACCACATGCCGAAATTCAAATCGGGATTGAGCCGCCGCCATTTATTGGCGTCCGCTGTGGCGGTTGGCGCCGCCGGGCTGGTGCCGGGATCGCCCGCCGCCGCACCGGCCATGATGACCCGCCCCATTCCGTCCAGCGGCGAGAGATTGCCGGTCATCGGCATGGGCACCTGGGTGACGTTCAACGTCGGCGACGACATGCAACTCCGTGCGCGCTGCGTAGATGTTTTCCGCGCCTTTTTTCAGGCTGGCGGCGGGATGATTGATTCGTCGCCCATGTACGGTTCCGCCGAAGAGGTCATCGGCTATTGCCTGAAACAGTTGGGGGCGAACTCCCCCATGTTTTCGGCGACCAAGGTCTGGACGCCGTTGAAATGGCATGGCGCCAAACAGATCAAGGCGTCGCAGGAATTGAGGGGTGAAGACAAGTTTGATCTGTTTCAGGTCCATAACCTGGTCAATTGGGAAGGTCATCTGGACACCCTGCAGGCGATGAAGTCGGAGGGCCGCTTGCGCTATGTCGGGATCACCACGTCGCATGGCAGCCGACATGAGGAAATGGCCAAGATCATGGCCACGCAAGCTATCGACTTCGTGCAATTCACCTACAATGTCGAAGACCGTGACCCCGAAGCCCGGTTGCTTGGGCTGGCCGCCGATAAGGGGATCGCCGTGATCATCAACCGGCCATTTCAACGCGGATCACTGCTTGATCGTTTCCAGGGCAAGCCGTTGCCCCCGTGGGCGGCGGATATTGCCTGCACCAGTTGGGCACAGTTTTCGCTGAAGTTTATCGTCTCGCACCCGGCGGTGACCTGTGCCATTCCCGCGACGTCCCGTGTCGATCATATGCACGAAAACATGAACGTCGGGCGCGGCCCGCTTCCGGATATGAAAACGCGGGCGCGGATGGCCGCCTACGTGAAAGACCTGTAGGCCGCCGCTATGCGTCTCATGCTGTTTGAACCGGACGTCTATTTCCGTCTT